>NZ_BAAAXV010000004.1 GCF_039535785.1 Nonomuraea helvata | reverse complement strand
CCCAGTCCTGCACGGGCGTCTTCGTCCCGTCGCGCTCGCGGTGCTGGCGGACGGTCACATAGACCTTCCCGCACAGCGCGGCGACGCGCTGCAGCAGCTCAGGCTCACTAGAGCCGCCCATGATGACCTTGGCCGTGGCGGTCTGCCAGATCGTCTCGGCCCCTCGGTCGCCCCAGCGCCCGGCGAGCTGCGCCCAGCTCTGGGAGTACAGCGCCATCCGGATACCCGACCCGGCGGCGTAGGAGGCCCATGCGGCAACCGGGATGGGCGTCACGTTGGCCACCTCGTCGAGCTCCATCGTCAGCGGTGGGTCGAGCCGCTTCGCAGCCGAGTTCGACCCGACGATGAGCGCCTCGTGCTTGATCTCGGCCAGCAGCGCACACAGCAGCGGCGGAACCGGGCTCGCCGCCTCAGCCGACGCCACCAGGTACAGCGTGTCGCGCGAGCGCAGGAAGTCAGCGATGACGAACTCGTCACCACGGCCGGGAGTGAGCGTCTCGACGATCTCGGGCGACAGCATGAAGCGGAGGACTTGCCGGATGGTGCGCTCGACTGAGTCGCGGGTCCGGTCGTGCAGAGCGAGGTAGTCGCGGATCTCGTTCGCCGCGAACTGCGCCGCCCCGACGGCTCTGGTGCAGATCTCGACCGGCGTCGGGTCATCCTCGGTGATCCACTTCCACACGTGCCGGAGATTTCCGCCGACCAGGCCCGCCGCATGCATGTAGGAGCTGAGGACCATCACAGCCTGCGACTCCCAAAAGTTGGAGTCAGATAGGCCGCGCGTCTCGACCGCTTCCACCATGTGTCCGGCGCGGCGGATGGCCGTTGCGGGGTCCTGGCAGCCGGCCACGGGGTTCCATCGGAAGGTGGTCCCCCACTCCCCCACGCCCTCGGGGTTGAAGACGTGCAGGTTTCCGACTCTCTGCCGCAATCCTGCTGTGTTGGCGATCAGGTCGCCCCGGATGCTGGTCACCACGACCGGGCCCGGCGCGTCGATGATGCGCCCGGCGGCCGCCACCGACTTGCCTTTCTGGGGCGCGGCGATGACGAGGACGATGTCCGAATGCGTGGCGTAGACGCGCCAGCGGTGGAGCCAGCCCTGAGCCCAGCCCAAAAATGTGGCGTAGTTGCGCCACTTGCCGTAGCCGTACAGGTCGAGAGTGCCCAGCGACGGCCGTGCGTGTCGGGCGATCTTGCGGGCGCGGCCGAGGCCGTAGCGGCGCCACAGCTCCCACCGGCCCGCGAAGCCCGCGCCAGGGTGACGGCGCATGCGCAGGCGTCGCCACAGGCCCGCGCGGGGCGTCTCGTGGCCACGGCGCATCCAGTCCCACAGCAGGCGCAGAGCCAGTGCGCCCAGCAGGATTGCGACGAGGAGAATGATGAACTTGACCGGGATTTCGGGGGCGGCCGAGGTCGCCGACGCGATCGGCCCCCAGTGGATCATGTCGAACTTCATGACGACATCGCCCCTTCCTGCATCGAGGCCCCAGGAACCCCAAGGTCATCAAGGTACTCGTGCAGGTACTTGCGCGCTGTGCCCTCGCTTTGAACGCCGATGTCCAGGTACCAGGCTCGCGCCAGTTCCGGGACCGCCCCGCGGTCGCCGAAGCGGCTGTCACCGCTGAGCCGCAGCCGCTCGTAGAGGGCGGCGAGGCGTACGCGCGGGCTGGCCTGTTCAGTGACGAGCTTCAGTTCTGCGCGCACGGCTCTGAGCTCGCTTGTGCGCTCCTGCAGCAGGTTCTCGACCTGGCGCAGGCGGTCGCTGTCGGCCTCGGCCCGCCGCAGGCGCTCTGACAGGCCCCTGAGCTGGTGTTCGGCGTCCTGGAGGCGTCCGGCGTAGCCCTCGATGGTGCTCTGAGCCTCGCTCTCCGTGCGAGCCAGCGCGGCCCGTCCTTCGGCCTGGAGTTGCTTGATCAGCCGGGCGTGCTCCTCACGTTCCTGCTGGCTCTCCTCCAGCCGGGTGGCCGCCTCGATGGCGCGGGCTTCTTCGATCTCCCGCAGCTCCCGCGCGTGGGCTTCCTGCAGCGCTTCGACCTGTTCGCGGGCCGCCTCGCGCACCTGCTCAGCGGTGAGCGTCGCCGAGCTCGCGATCGCCTCGGCCTCGGCCGCGCGGATGCTGGCCAGCGTCCGGCCGGGTGCGATCGGGGCGACGTCGAGCACCCATTCCCGCGCCCCTGCCCATGTGCCCTTGCGGTCCAGGCCGAGCCGGAGGAGCCAGAGCGGCACACCGAAGGGGGCCCGGATCACGCGGCCGAGAACGGCGAGCACCATCGAGAGGACGGGGGTTTCGTCGATGTCGAGGTCGCGCTGAGCGGCGACGCGTCGCCGTACCTCCACAATGAAGGTTTCCAGCATCCAAGCCATGGTGACCGGCGCGATGACTGCTACGAGCATGCCCTCGATGCTGTGGGGCGCGTAGAGGACCTGAGCGCCCAGCGAGAGGCCGAAGAAGACCAGGACGCCGATGCGGGCCCGGAGGCTCGACTGACCGCGCAGCGCGGCCACCAGAGCGACCAGCGCCATAGCGACCCAGCCGACATCGGGAAGGGCAGCGACGATGACCGCGCGGACCTCGTCCGCCGCGGTGACCTGGCCGCCCGTGTGATTGTGCAGGAGCGCGAACAGCCGCTGTGCCTCGTAACCCACGAAGCCGGACCCGACCAGGGCGCCGAAGATGAGTACGCCCGCGAAGCCGAGCAGCCTCCCCGACAGGCGTTCCCCCGGGGCGCCCTTGGCCGGCCCCGTGCGATAGACGCGCGTCTCGCGGACGCCGTCAGGGCCGATTGACAGGCGGGCCGAGTCGAGGCCGTGGCCGTTGACGACGCCGGGGTAGCTCTCCTCTGCCCCACGTCGCCGTAGGATTCTTTTCAACATCAGAAGGTTCTGCCTTTCTGGTGTCCGCCCCGGGCGGCGACGTTCGATCCGCCAAGATGTGGCGTCGTCGTCCGGGCTTTGATGGTTTGAAGTGCTAGGAATCTGCCGAGCTTTCGGCGGGTGGTTGTGGCCTCCCCAGGAGCTCCAAGAGCCCTCTTCGCAGGTCCTCCTCTGTGTCGCCAGCGAGGGAATCGCCGAACGAGAGAACGACAGCCACGCCCACCCTGATCAGGGTGTTGGCGGTGATGCGCTCTCCGCCTCGGCGTGACTTGGCGTCCTGCAGTTCTCTGGCGAGCTCGTCCAAGCGCGTCCAGGCGTCGCCGCCGAGTGGCACGTACTTCGGCCGCAGGGTGGACCCCTGCCCTTCTGGCGTCATGCAGTTCTCCATAGGTCTGAGAGCCCCCGAGCCAAGCTCGGGAGTCTTGGGAATCAAGACTTGCGGACTCTCGAAGTGAAGCACGACACCTCATCTCCTTCATACCGGCGCAATTGAGCGCGTTTCTGGTGCGTCCCTTGTATGAGATCACAGCGAGATCATAACTTCAAGACTCTTGAACTTCAAGACTGAGCATGCAATCGTGAAGGCATTAGGTCGCTAGAGCGCTGATACCGCTCCGCGACACAGCAAAGCCCCGAGGTGCTCATCCGACCAAGAACGTTCACCCCGGGGCCCTCTTTCGAGGAGTTCCAGCATGCCAGCAAACCGTGGCTCGCAGTGGCCCGCCGGCGCGAACACCGGCCCGGGAAAGCCTCTCTACTCGCGGCCCGGGGTCCTGCAGACCTCGGCCCCGCAGCAGGAGACCGACGAGTCCGAGGACAGCCGATGAAGCGCGGGGCCCAGGTCGCGGGTACCTTCGCCGCCAACGTCGTACGCTGCGCCGTCGTCGGCGTGATCCTGGTGAACGGCACTCAGCAGGAGGTCGCCGAGCATCGGGAGCACTGCACCGAGTGCGCCACAATCACCATGCAGGAGGCGCGATGAACGCCGCCGTAGTGTTCGCCGTGGTGTTCATCGCCCTGTACGTGGGGCACCACCTCGGCGACCAATGGGTTCAGACGCACGCCCAGGCGTGCGGCAAGGGCGAGCGCAGCCGCGCGGGGCAGCTCCACTGTCTCGCCCATGTGGCCACGCTGACCGCAACCAAGGTGATCACGCTCGCGGTCGCCGCTATCGCGACGCACCTCCCCCTCTCCCTCTGGCTCGTCGTGGTCGCCCTGGTCGTGGACGCTGCCTCGCACTACTGGGCAGACCGCCGATACACGCTGGCGGCGCTGGCCGAGCGTCTCGGCAAGGCCGGTTACTACCGGTTCGGCATGCCCCGCGAGGGGCGCGACGATAACCCCAGC
Organism: Nonomuraea helvata; assembly: GCF_039535785.1. Taxonomy (NCBI): domain Bacteria; kingdom Bacillati; phylum Actinomycetota; class Actinomycetes; order Streptosporangiales; family Streptosporangiaceae; genus Nonomuraea; species Nonomuraea helvata. The sequence continues at coordinate 43,507 of NZ_BAAAXV010000004.1, read as the reverse complement.
ACCGGGACGGGAGCCTTCCACCTGGACCAGTCCTGGCACCTCTTGTGGCTCTTCGTCGCCACGTTGCTCATCACGCTGGGGGCGCCGGTATGAAGAAGCCGACCTTTGACGCCTCGTACGACGCCGCTCAGTCGAAGCTGACTCGGCAAGCCGCCCAGGGATACCAGAACCAGGTGAAGGAGGCCGCCAAGCACGAGGCCCCGACGAAGGGCACTGTTCGGCAGGCCGGAAATGGTCGGCGAGGTGGCCGCCAATGAGCACCAGCGACTACCTCGCGCGCACACGCGCAACCGCCCTGACCGTTCTGACCGTCGCCGGCGTCGCTGCCGCCCACGCCCCCGCCGCTCGCGCGGCAGCCATGGCGCAGGCCCAGCGCGCCGCCAAGGCGGTCTCTATCGCCCTGGAACAAGTCGGCGATCCCTACCGCCGCGGTGCCGCCGGACCAGGAGCTTTCGACTGCTCCGGCCTCATGCGGTACGCGTGGGGCAGGGCTGGAGTCCGGCTGCCGCGCGTCGCCTCTGATCAGTATCGCCACCTGCGCAAAGTGTCGTGGCGCGACCTCGCGCCCGGTGACCTGATCTTCCTTTTCCGGCTCGGGCACGTCGCCATGTACGTCGGACGGGGGCGAATGGTCCACGCTCCCGGCCGAGGCAAGCCCGTACGGGTTGACCACGTCGCCCAGGGATGGATCAAGGCGGCTTACAACGGAGCCGCCCGGCCCGGCGTCTAGCCTCCGGCGCGCACCAACAGTAGAGGCCCCGCACGTTGAACGTGCGGGGCCTCTTTGGGCTTCAGCGGAGATGCGCCGCGATGCTGGCAGCTCCCCCGGCGCGACGTCGGCCCCCCGCGGGGAGCAAGGCCTTGTTCTAGATGTCAGTCGTCAGCAAGGAGCGTCTGCTCGATCTGATCGAGCAGCGCGCGGCTCTCGGTGACGAACCGCCGAACCTCCTCGGCCTGGACCGTGCTCTTCCGCGATGGCCGCACAGCCAGCTGCTCCAGCGTGGCACGCACCCGCGTAGCCCGAGCACTCCAGCGAGACGGGGCGGCCGCCGGCGCCTCTTCGTCGTCAACCGTCTCCCCGCCTCGGGCCAGGAACGCCCGGATCTCCGCGACAGCGGCCTCCCGGTCGAACTCGCCATCGGGGAGCACGCCGACGACCTGGCGCAGCAGTTCTGCCGTGACCTTTACGTCGGACTCCGCCACGGTGCGGAACACCACCTCGGCGGCTTCCTCGCTGTGGGTGTCCTTCACAGGGAGGAGTTCGCGCACGTGGCTCTCCCCGATTTTGATCTTGTCTCCAATTGGAGACAAGATCATCAAGCGCTCCGCTAGGGACCACTCGCGGATCAACCGGTACGCGTGCTGGCGGGACATCCCCCACCGCTCCGCGCAGTACTCCTCGAACGTCGCGTGCGTCTCGCGGTACAGGCGCGCCTTCTGGATGACCTCCAGGGCACGGCCGGCGATCCAGAACGCGACCCGCAGATGGTCCAGCGCGGCCTCGCACAGCGCCAGGTCGCGCTGCTCACGCTCATCAAGCGTGGCAGGAAGGTTCTCGGTCACCTCCTCCGAGGGACGCGGCATCGTGCGGGCCAGACGCTCGATTACCTCCGCGCCTACCTCCGCCCGAGCACGCGGAACGCGGCTCTCAGGTACGGGCGAACTGCTGACCGGCGGGGCCGCCGGATCGTCTTCCTTGGCCTTCTCCAGCTTCCGTCCCTGGCTGATAAGCCTGCTCACAAGCGGCCCTTTCCATGCTGCTGCCACTGGTGATCCAGAATGTCACGGTAGATGCCAACCAGGCGACGCGCCTCGCGGCCTGGAGCGGCGGTGATCGGCACGCGTGCCCATCGCGCCTCTTCCCGGATGGCATAGTGCCGCACCAGGTATCGCGCGGGAACGTCGTCCTCGCCGTTCGACGTACCGACCGGCAGCGGGTCGCCGAGTACGTAGTCCTTCCAGGGGCCGAGCGTCGCGTCCTCACGCTCGAACAGGAGAGCGTCCATCTCGCGGTTGATCGCTCTCAGATCCCGATCCTTTGGCACGTCGCTGCGCACGATGCCCGAGATCTGGAGGTCCGGCGCGGCGCCCTGACGCATCAGCTTGACCGTCCGGAATGCTTGGGCCACCCCGTCAAGCCCGTCGGTGGTCAACGTGGTTGGGACCAGGACGCCGCCCTTGTCCCCCAGGGCGCACAGTCCGGCGATGACGAGCTTGCCGGCCGCCCGCGGCGGCATGTCGAACAGAATAAGATCCACATCATCGGCCAGTGCCGACAGCCCCAAGCCGAGCCGCATCTCAATCGGCGCCTGGTCGGCCTCGCGGTTTTGCAGCTTCCGCTCCGCAGGGAGCACCTTGACGTTCTCCGGCCATGCCTCACCAGCCGGGTGCACGATGTCGCCGATGGCCTCGCGAGGGTCTACCGGGTCGTCGTCGCCCAGCTCGATGGCGAGCAGGTCGTTCACCGTGAAGACGTCGGTATCGCCGTTCTCTCGGATCGGCACGCCCAGCTCCTTGCTGGCCGTCGCGCGGGGGTCCAGGTCGCCGACCAGCACCTTGAGCCCCTCGGCCGCAGCCACTGCCGCTAGTCCGTTGGTGATGCTCGTCTTGCCGACTCCCCCCTTCTCGCTATAAACGGCGAGCCTCAGGGCACTCACCGGCGATCTCCCTTCCTCTTGGTCTGTACGGCCCAGTCATCCCACGTGTCCACATACGGGCGCAACCTCATACCGGTGACTATCGCCATCCTTGTGTGAACGCCCCTCTACCGGCGGCGTGCGCGCTGCAGAGCCGCGCCGACCACCTTGATAGCCGCCGCAGCAGCGGTCAGCCGGCGCCCCTCAGTGCGATAGGTGTCCAGCACTTCGGCGATGACGTGCGGTGCCAAGCGCGCCTTGAAATCCACCGCCGCGCCGCGATAACCCGCCCGCAACGCGGTCAGAGCGTAACCCACGTGACGCTCCGCCATCCAGGTCAGCACATACGGGTCGCGCACCACCTCATGCGCTCGAAAGTCCGCAGGCAGGCAATCCAGCAGCCATGCCTCTGCCTCCGCCTCCCACTTCGGCGCCCCTGGAGGAGGAATGTGCGCTGGCCAGCCCGGGGGGACCGCTGGCACCGCCGCGCCCTGACGCTCCGCGCCGGCCGAGCTCATCGCATGCCGTAGGTGCTCCACTGCGCTGTAGTCCACCCCAGCCAGGAGGTACACCCGATCGCGCGGCATCCACTCCTCGCGGGGGACGAGCCCACCGCGCGGCCCCGGAGTGAGCTCCATCCACGACACCAGCAATTCCTCGCGCCCGTCAGCCCACGAGCGCCGCTTCAGCAGGTATCCCGCCCCGTCCGGGACAAGCCGGACCACCGGAGGATCGGACGCCGACACAGAGCGCATCCTAGTTCCTGCGCCACCGCGCCCCCTAAGAGGTCGGCATCATGAACGCTTCCCGCCCCGCAGTGTGCCGCCCCGCCAGGCCCAAACCGCCGTCCGGTCCTCAGAAGGGAGGTAGGCCAGCACGGTCACCAGCTCCACGTCCGGCCACCGCGAGATACGGGCGGCCATCCTGGAGACCTTCCGCCACGTGCCCGCGATATGGCTCGTAGTCGGGCCCGCCTCGCCTGCCGAGGAGCGCGGCGTGACACTCACCTCGTAGACGTGAGGGTCCCGAGCCGGCCCCCGCCTGAAGCGGCGAAGGATCATGATCACGATAGCGGCCACGATCAGACCTGCGATCGCCACCAGGGCTACCAGCATGACGAACACGAACGGGGTCATGAGGGGCCACCCTAACGTCCAAGCAGTCAGCCCTACGGGCTGATGCGGGGGCGTTGCCCCCAGCTCCCCCACCCCTCGCCGGGGAGGCAGGCTCCGAGATAACCGGGGCAAGGGCGGACCTGCAAGGCCGTAGGTGGTGCCGTCCGGGGTCGTGGTCATCCCGCCACCTGACCCCAAGGGGCTACCACAGAACCTGAGGGGCCGCCAAACCTCGGCCTACGGCCGACCCTTCGGGCAAGGGTTTGGCACCCCCTCAGAACCTGCGGTAGTGCAAGGCATCAGGCGACGGGATGACCACTCAGGCCCCGGACTCTGTGGGAGCGCGAGCGCTCTCACCGCGCGGAAGGCAAAATCCCAGGTCAGAGCCATGATTCAGGAGTAACACAGCTTTAATCGGGTAGACTATTGAATAGAAAGAGGCGGGCCGGACACTCGCCTCAACCCGCGAACGAGGAGGAACACCATGGAGAACGCCGAGCGCGCGACGCGGGCCGCCGAGGCCGTGGCCATCTACACCCGCAGCCACTACAACGGGGCCAGTGCCCAGGACGGCACAGACTTCGCGCTAGTGGCCCGCGACCTGATCAGCGACCTGTGCCACGCCCTCGACGCGCGCGCCCTCGACTCCGGACAGGCCGTGGCTGAGGCGTACAGCCGCTACGCCGAGGAGGACGACGCCGAACTCATGCAAGAGATCAACGGCGCAGGCCACCGAGCCCGCAGCGTCCGGTACACGCTCGACCGCCTCGCGGGACAGCTCGACGCCTACGACAAGATGGACGGCGTAGCCACTGACGGGTCACTGCCGTACGACATCCGGGCCACCGCCGACAGGCAACTCATGGAGCGGGCCCACGACGCGGTCAGCACCGCCGACGACCTCATGCGCGCCCTCAGGCCCCTGGTCACGGCCAAGGGCGACCGGTCCGACGAGCACGCCCCCGGCCAGGCCCAGCACCTGACCGAAAGGTAAAACACCTGGTCGAGCCCCGATTCTGGGGTTTCTCTCACACTTAAATCGGGTAGACTGTTGAATAGAATGGGGCGGGCCGGACACCCGCCCCCGCACCACCCGCGAAAGATCGAAAGGACACACATGCTCAGCCTGATGGATTGGTTCTGCGGCGCAGGAGGCAGCAGCCAGGGGGCCGACGCGGTACCCGGCGTACAGGTCACCCGGGCCGCCAACCACTGGGAGAAGGCGATCGAGAGCCACTCCGTGAATTTCCCCGACGTCGACCATTACCTCGGCGACATCCGCACCGCCCCGGTCGAGCGCTGGCCGGTCGCCGATCTGTTCTGGGCCAGCCCCGAGTGCCCCCAGTGGTCGAGCGCCCGGGGCAAGAAGCGCGACTTTGACAACACCCTGCAGTGCGAGCTCTTCGGCCCCGAGCGCGACGAGGAAGCCGAGCGCAGCCGGGCCCTGATGGAAGAGGTGCCGATGTACCTGCGGGGCGTCATCGCCCGAGGCGGCCGCGTGCGCGCCGGAGTCGTCGAGAACGTCGTCGACGTCCGGGCCTGGGACCAGTGGGACCGCTGGGTCGGCGAGATCCGCGCCCTCGGCTACCACACCCGCGTCATCGCCATCAACAGCATGCACGCCCAGCCCGCCCGCACGCCCGCCGCCCCGCAGAGCCGCGACCGGCTGTACGTGGCTTACTGGGATAAGGCCCTCGGCCGGGACCCGGACTGGTCGAAGTGGCTGCGACCGCTGGCCTACTGCGAGACCTGCGAGGAGTGGATCCAGGCGGTTCAGGTCTTCAAGGACCCCAAGGCCGACATGGGCCGCTACCGGCAGCAGTACGTCTACAAGTGCCCCCGCATCGCCTGCCGCAACTCCGTTGTGGAGCCGCCCGTTCTCCCGGCGGCCGCCGCGATCGACTGGACGATCCCCGGGAAGCGCATCGGCGACCGCGACCGGCCGCTGGCCGACAAGACCATGGCCCGCATCGAGGCCGGTCTCCAGCGCTACGCCCGCCCGATCACCCTGGAGGCCGCCGGGCACACCTTCGAGCGCAGGCCCGGAGTCCGCACCTGGCCAGTGGACGCCCCGCTGACCGCCCAGACCACCACGGCGACCAAGGCCCTGGCCTGCCCGCCGCTCATGGTGCCCGCCGGGGGCACCTGGCGCGACGAGGCCACCCCGGTCAGCGAGCCCATGGCCACCAGGACGACCCGGGAGAACGACGGCGTGGCCATCCCCGCCCCGTTCCTCGCCCTGCTCCGCTCGGACCGGCCGCGCACCATCGGCCTGGACGAGCCGCTCGCCACGGTGGTGGCGGACGGCTCCAATCACGCCCTGGTCGTGCCGCCGCTGATGATCCCGATGGAGGGGCGCGACGGCAAGGAGGCCGCGCCCGCGAGCCTGCCCTTGCGAACCCAGACCGCCCGCGCGGAGACCGCGCTCGCGTTCCTGCCGTTCGTCGCCGAGCTGCGCGGCGGCAGCAGCGACGCCCGCGCCGTCACCGACGCCCTGGCCACCGTCACCGCCAGCGGCAATCATCACGGCCTCGTGACCCCGCCGCAGGGCGTACCGGCCGACGTGTGGAACGCCCTGCTCGTGCCCTACTACGGCACCGGCCAGGCCCGCCGCACCACCGACCCGATTGGCACCCTCTCCACGCGCGACCGCTACGGCCTGGCCCAGGGCGTCGCCGAGCTGGACATCGCCGACGTGGAGTTCAGGATGCTCGAACCGGGCGAGATCGGCGCGGCGATGGCGTTCCGACGCGGGTACGTGGTCGTAGGCAACAAGAGGCAGCGGGTCAGGCAGTACGGCAACGCGGTGACTCCCCCGGTAGCCGAAATCATCATCTCGGCGCTGGTCGAGGCCATCACCGGCGAGGACATCGAGCGCTGGCCGAGGTAGACCCTCGCGGGGGCCCGGCCCGTGCGCCGGGCCCCCGCACCTCGTGACGCAAGAAGGCGGCCAGTGAACCCGCCGCCCAGCCGGACGACGGTCGGACAACACCGGCCGCCAGTGGTCCACCCGCGAAGGTAGGACACGGCCCCAGCGTAGCAACGAGGTCCGCAATCCCCGAAGAAATCCCAGCTCATGCCGACGGCTCCTAGTTTCGCCGGACCATAATCGGGTAGACTGTTGAATAGAAAGGGGTTGGGCCGGACACCCACCCCGTACCACCACCCGCGAAAGCTAGGGAGCGTCCTGAATGTCGGCACGATCGCCCTTCGAGTACCTGCACTACCTCACCACCGTGACGATCCGCCTCGCTGGCGAGTACGAGACCAAGGTCCTCCCGGAGCCGCAGGACGGCCGCATCCACGTCCTGATGCCCGGTCTGCTGGTGATCGTGCAGGACGCGCACGCCGCGCTGAGCATGGCGGGCATCTGGCGCGCCGCCACAAGGCAGGCCGAGACGATCTTTAACGGGCGGCGCGCCGAGCAGTATCGAGTGCTCCGCCGGATCACCTCGCACACCTCGGTTTGTCTGACCGGCCTGCAGAACGCCACCGAGACCTACGGACGCGCGCACCCTTATTCCACCAGCCGATGCGGCGAGCTGGCCGTGCAAGTCGGGGGCGTGACGGTCATCTGCGACGACCGGGCAGCATTCGACGTCCAAGTGCAGATGTGGCAGGCGGCAGCCGCCGCCGTCGAGACCGTGTGGCCCGGCAAGTATCAGCGATGAGGGGCGGACGGGCCGGGGCGCACAGGCAGCCCCGGCCCGTATCCACAGAACGCCATTCGGTGAGCGCTCCAGCGCCGCAACCAAGCATCATGACGGCCAAGGCTCCACCCTTTCGAAGGAGAGACGAGATGTTCGAGATCCGCGCCAAGGAAGGAACGGCGGTGGCCAAGGCCGGGACATTCGCCGACGCTGAGACGGCCCTCGACCGCCTGGCCGAGACGACGATCGGCGAGTGGACGATCGTGGACTCATCGACCGGCCAGACCGTCGCCACGTTGATCGTCACGACACTCCCCCGACGTTCTGTGATCCAAGAGCTCAACGATGGGAGGCACCGGGCCTAGAAGAAATCCCCAGCTCACGCCCTAGTTCTCGGTTTGCATCACCATTAAATCGGGTAGACTGTTGAATAGAAAGGGGTTGGGTCGGACACCCGCCCCCGCACCACCCGCAAAGATCGAAAGGACACCACGGAGATGCTGCGCAAGTCTCAGGTAGAGAAGATCCGGAAAGCCGAGCAGGAGCGCGACGCCCCGACCAGCGACCCGAAGGCGGCGGCACGAGCCCGCGCCGTGCTGGACGCGGCCCTTCGCAACGCCTCCCGCGAGGAAATCGCGGAAGCCAACCCCTTCTAAGCCCCCGCGGGCGAGCCCGCCGGCGCCGCCGCGGCGCCTGCGCGACGGCGGCGGGGCATCGAGCCCCGCCGCCGCCGTGGACGCGGCCCTCTCCCGCCGTACCCACGTACTCGAGTAACCGCCTCGGCCCGGACAGCCGAGACCACCCGCGAACGAGGCCCCATCATGGATCAGCTCACGCTCGACCTGCCCGAACTCGACCTCTTGGACGCACCGCCGGACCTGGCGAGCTATCACCGCATTCTGATCAACATTTCGGCCGGAAAGGACTCTCAAGCCGCGCTCGACGCCGTGGTGAAGGCGGCGAAGGCGGCCGCCGTCGCTGACCGCCTCGTGGCCGTGCATGCCGACCTCGGCCCGATGGAGTGGCCGGGCGTGCGCGAGCTGGCCGCCGAGCACGCGGCTCACTACAACCTGCGGTTCGAGGTCGTGCGGCGCAACGGCAGCAACCTCTTGGAGCGGATCAAGGAACGCGGAATGTTCCCCGATTCGCAGAACCGTTGGTGCACCAGCGACTTCAAGCGCGGGCCCGTCCGTACCCTGATGACTCGTCTGGTGCGCGAGGTCCGAGAGGAGGGGATCAGCGGCCGCGTGCGGCTGCTGAACGTGATGGGCATGCGGGCCCAGGAGTCGCCCGCCCGCCGTCGCCTGCTCGCCTTCTCGCACGACGGGAGCAAGACCTGTTCCTGTGAGCAGTGCCGGACCCGGACAGTGGCGGCCGCCGCCATCCTTGCCGCAGGCGGCAAGGTGCCCAAGCGCCTCAAGACCGGCCACGGGGCGTCCAACTCCCTGCGGCACGTCGACACCTGGCTCCCGATCCACGGCTGGACCACCGCGCAGGTCTGGGAACGCATCGGGCAGGCGGGCACCAGGCCGCACATGGCGTACCTCCTGGGAATGCCCCGCCTGAGCTGCGTTTTCTGCGTCCTGGCCTCGCGGTCAGCGCTGATCCTGGCCGCGCAGCTCCAACCGGAGTTGGCGGCGCTCTACGCGGAGGCCGAGGCCGCGACCGGTCACCGGTTCCGCCAGGACCTGTCAATGGCCGAGATCATCGCCGAGGCCGCCACGCGGCGCCCGGTGCGTACCGTTGAGGAGTGGGCAGCGTGAGGCCCCGCCGCGTGCGGGTCGAGGGAGACCTCTACCACGGCCGCGTTCCCGCAGGCGCGGCCTACATCGGCCGGGCCTGCCCGGGGCTGAAGGGCAGCCCGTTCCGCAACCCGTTCGCCGTGAAGCAGCACGGCCGCGCCGAGGCGTTGCGGCTCTTCCGGTGCCATCTGGCCGAGCACCCCGAGTTGGTCGAGCAGGCCCGGCGCGAGCTCGCCGGGCTCGACCTGGCGTGCTGGTGCCGCCCGGGGGAGGAGTGCCACGGGGACATCTGGCTCGACGTGCTCGCCGAGCCCGCGCCGTACAGCGCGGCCGCCGGCTCCGGGACAATGGGCCCCATGGCGTTGGTGACGTTGGGGGAGTGGGCGGCGAAGGTCGGCCGCGCAGAGACGGCGGTCCGCAACCACCTCGCGGCCGCGCCCGGGTTCCCCGCGCCGAAGGGCACCAGACCGCGCACGGGGAAGGGCACGCCGTACGAGGAGTACGAGGAGAGCGAGCTCGACACCTTCCTGACCGAGTGGGAGGCGGCGCACGCGCCCGCCCGCTACCAGGTGCCCGGCGACCCCGACGCAATGCGCACCCTCGGCGCGATCGCCAAGCTGTTGGGCGTCGACGGCAAGAGCGTCACGCAGTACCGCGCGGCGATCGACGAACGCGCCGCCCACGAGGATCGGGGAGCGCGCCGTTACTACCGCACCGGTGACGTGGTCGAGGTGCTCAACAGCCGCAAGGGGTTCGGGGTCGCGCTCGATCCCACCCAAGACCGCCGACGCCGTACGTAGATTGCTAGGTCAGTGTGTCGGCGTCCATGCGGGAGAAGACCAGATCGCTCATCTCCGTGATCGGCTGGCGCCAGCGTGCGGGCATAACCGGTCTGTGCAGGGCGGCGGGGTAGCTGGAGGCGGTGTAGTCGTTCGGCAGGCGGTAGAGGTGGAAACCGTGTGCGAGCAAGGGCTGAAGGATGTCGTCGATGCTGTGTCTGTCATGCCTGAAACGCCTCGATCTCGATCTCGATCAGCATCCGCTTGTCGATCAGCCCCGCCACCTGGACGCCCGTACACGCCGGCCTGACATGCCCGAGCACCTCCGAAAGCGCCGCGCCGACCGCGTCGTAGTGGCTGTCATCCACCACGTAGTAGCGCACCATGACCACGTCCTCCCTGGTCAGGCCAGCCGCCTCGACCGCGTCGAGCGCGATGCCGAAGGCCGTCATGGCTTGCAGGTAGGCGTCGCCCTCATGCTGTACCTCACCGTCGACCGTGGCCGTGCACCCGGAGACCACCACCCTCGGCCCTGCCACCACCGCCCTGGCGTAGCCGTACCGGTCCTCCCAGACGCCGCCCGAGAAGACCCTCGTCTCCTCGCGCACGCACCTTGCCTGAACCATCACGCGTCCCTTCCTTGGGCCCCAGCCGCGGACTGCGGCCAGGGCGTCTGTGATCGACTGCGGTGCGCGGGCGGGTGCCCGCGCCGGCTGCCTCGGAGATGGGGCCGGAATCGGAGGCAGAGTTCCGCCCGGCCAGTGTCGATGGCGGTGGTCTCGGCCATGACCACCTGCATGGCCGAGGCACCTGGCGGCCAGTTGGCTAGCTCCAGCCGCAGCAGTTCGAGAGCCAGACCGAGTTCGACCGACGTGGTCAGCTAGTCGGCCGCTGGCATCTCAGGTCAGTGAGTCGGCGTCGATGCGCGAGAAGACCAGGTCGCTCATTTCGAGGATCGGCTGATGCCAGCGTGTGGGTACGGCTGGTCTGCGCAGAGCGGCGGGGTAACTGGAGGCGGTGTAGTCGTTGGCCAGGCGGTAGAGGTGGAAGCCGTGGGCGAGTAGGGGCTGAAGGATGTCGTTGATGCTGTGTCCGAGCTTGGCCAGCCGTCGGGGGGTGACCTCGATGATGAGTTCGGCGTCGGGCCGGAGCCGGTCGAGTAGTGGGGTCAGTCCGCGTACGGCCGCGCCTTCGGCTCCCTCTACGTCGATCTTGATCAGGCGGGCCTGAGTGAGTTCGGTGTCGGTGAGGATCTGTGGCAGCGTTCGCGCTTGGATCGCGAAGGATGATTGCGCGGTGTGGGGGCGGATGATGGTGGTGGCCCCGAGGTTGGCCGCGTCCTCAAGGTAGAGGGTCAGGCGCGTGGCGGTGTCGTAGACGGCGGTGTTGACGCTGCGGACGTTGCCGCACCCGTTGGCGCTCAGGTTCTGGGTCAGCGCCTGGTGGAACTGTGGGCAAGCTTCGACGGCGACGACGTGTCCGGCGGGGCCGACCAGGCGGGAGGCGAGCACGGTGAAGTAGCCGATGTTCGCGCCGACGTCGATGAAGGTATCGCCAGGGCGCAACCGGTGGCACAGCCACGCGGTCAGGTGAGGTTCCCAGACTCCGAACAGGTACACGTAGCGCTGGATGAGATCGCTGGTGGTGAGGGGGAAGACGGCGCCGAACCGGGTCCGGGCAGTGATGGTGACGGGGCGCTGCTCAAGGACCCGATCCAGCGTCCGCTCTACCAGTGCCGCTTTGCCCAGGCGGCCGGGAGCATGCCGGACGTAGGCGCGTAGAGCGCTGAGCATGGGAGTTGAGATCACGATAGAGCTCCGTTCAGGTGGGGGCTGTGCACGCGCGGCACCAGGGCCGGACACTGGCAAGCTGGGCACAAGACAGCGCAGCGTCAGGCCGAGGGATCGACGAGAGGGCAGGTTGTGGCACAGATGCGCAGGCCGAGAGCCGGTGATGTCCGGCCGGTGGTGTACTTGCTGGTCGGGCTGACCGGTTCGGGCAAGACCACCTATGCTCGGCAGGTTTTGGAGCCGGCCGGGGCGCTGCGGCTGTCGGTGGATGAGCTCGTCTACCAGCATCACGGCCGCTATGGCGTGGACTACCCCGAGCAGGAGTACTTCGCCCGGGAGGCGCCGGCGGTCGCGGAGGTTCGTGAGCGCCTGGTTGAGCTGGTGGAGGCCGGGAGGGACGTCGTTGTTGACCATGGGCTGTGGCTGCGGCGTGACCGTGAGGAGTGGAAGAAGCTGGTCGAGCAGGCGGGGGGCCGGTGGCGGCTGGTGTACTTCGACGTGCCTCGTCGCGAGCTGCTGCGGCGCCTGGCCGAACGCAATCTGCGCGAGGACGCCGACGCCTTGACGGTGACGCCGGAGGCATTGAACGACTTTTACGCCCGGTTCGAGCCCCCGGGCGAGGACGAGGGCGCCGAAGCCCCGTCCGGATGGTGAGCGCGGGCGCACGCGTCTGCCGTTCAAGACGGTCCTGACCCGGGCGGGCGCCACCGGTCCAGCAGGTCAGCGCACGCGTGCGGCCACCACGGCGGCGTCGTGGCGAGGTCGACCGGGTAGAAGGGAATCGGTCCGGCGGTGTGGATGCGTTCCCCGTGGGCCTGAAGGTGCTCCAGGAGGCGGGCGGCCTCGGTGCGGATCGCCGGGCCGATCTCACGCCAGGTGCCAGCGGTGTGCAGGGTGATGCGCCGCTGCAAGTCCTGCTCGATGCCGCGCCGCCATTTGAAGTGGTGGACCGGGACCGGCGTGTTGACCGGTTTATGGCCGGGGCTGCGGTGGGAGCCGAGTGCAAGATCGACGCGAGAGTCAGCCAGCACGATCTTGCGCGGGTCGCCGCCCAGCAACAGTCCGGTGAGAAACCCGCCGAGCGGATAGGAGACGTCCAGACCGATCGCAGGGTCCCAGGTGGCCAGCGAGCCGTCCGCGGTGACGCGGTCGAGCAGCACGCCACCGACGGTGAGGGTGCCTGCGGCTTGGGCGGCAGCGATCATCTCGGGGAGCGGCGCCGGGTAGGCGTGGAACTCATCGGAGTCGGCGATCAGATGCCAGCCGTTCCCGGCGGCGGCGCGCAGCTCGTCGCGGAGCTGGGCGTGCAGGTGCTCGTGCCAGGGGCCTTCACTGAGGATCGGCGGCGGGCCGTTCAACGCGGCGGCGGCCTTCAGCAGTGGAGTTTTGACCGAGGACGGCACATGGTCGGGAAAGTGGAAGGCCAGGTGGAAGGCGGTGATGCCCAAGCGCTGGTAGTGCGCGGTGAAGGCGGCCAGGAGTTCGGGCTCGACCGGGCCGATCACGGCGACGAGCGGGGGCATGACAGGGATCATCGCGTCCTCTCGGTGATGTCGTGGGCGATGGCCGCGAACCGGGCCAGAGCCGCGGCAGGACTCATCAGGCCGAGCTCGACCGCCGCTCCCGGCTGTGGCCGGGCCGGAAGCGGGCCGTCCAGCGCGGCGGCCAACTCGGCGGCGTCGCCGACCCGCAGCACCCGCGCCCATGGCCGGCCGCGCAGGCGGGCGGCCAGGTCGGCATCGGGAGTGGAGACCAGGAGGGCAACGCCGTGGTTGGCGGCGTCGGCGACCAGGCCGCTTTCCTTGCCAGCGGTGGGGGTGCGGGCGACGATCGCGGCGTCGGAGGCCGCGTAGACCGCGCGCAGGTGCGCCGCCGGCAGTTCCCGGTGCTGGACGTGCAGCATGACGTGAGGCAGGGCGTTGATGCGCTGCAACACGGTGGTGTTCATGGGTGATCCGGCGGCGAGCAGGTGCAGCGGCCGTGTCGCCAGCGTCAGGGCGCGTTCGACGGTGGCGATGTCCTTGTGCGCCCACCAGCCGCCGACCAGGCACAGCACCCGCTCGCCGTCTGCGACACCGAGCTGTGACCGGGCGGCGGCGCGTTCGGCGTCGCAGATGTAGGCGTCGGGGTCGGCCAGCGCGAAGGCGACGATGCGGGTGTCCAGGTACGGGAACCGGGCACGGATCTCGGCCTGCACGGATGCGGTCGGGCACAGCGCTATCACGGCGGGGCTGTGCCGACGAGCGGCGGCGCCCAGCAGACGCAACAGGCCGTCCTCGGTGGTGTCGACCTCGTGGACGAACCTCAGGTGGGCGACCCCCGACAACGCGCCGGTCAGGGTGTGCAGCCCTTCGGCGGCAGTCAGCACCAACGCCACCGGCCGGGCGCGCACGCATGCTCCGGCCCCGGCGCGCAGTGCCGCAGCCTCGGCCAGGCACCGCGAGGCCAACATGAGCTGGTGCGGCCATCGGCGGATCGGCCGCGGCCATCGCCGTGATGCCGTCAGGCGTACTGCGACGTGCGACAGCCCGGACAGCAGCAGCCCAGCGCCCAGCAGCACCGCGCCGACCGGCTCGCCCCCGGCACCGGTCACGATCACGGCGCCGGCGGCTTCTACCGCCTGTCCGGTGTCGGCGGTGATGCCGCCGGGCGCGGCCACCACCACCTGTCGTCCCTCGGCTCGCGCCTGCCGGGCCAGGGCGATCAGCGCGGCGTGATGGTGCCCGGCGACGCGATGGGCGTTGCGTTCCACCAGCAGCAACGGCGCCGCCGTCACAGTTCCACCGCCTCGAACCGGTGGCGTAGCCAGAGCGGATCGTTGAGCCCGGCGAAATGCGTGGGATCGCTGCCGGCCTGTGCCGCGAACGCGATGCCGTCGACCGCGCCGCGCTGGGCCCAGACCGCGAACTCGCCGCCTCTACCGTTGCCGTGGCCGCCGCTGGTCCACGCCTTCAGCCGCATCCTGGCACCTTCAGGGGAGGAGCCGTACTCACAGCCGCGCGCCAGCATGGCGCACTCCCGGAACCCCGCCTTCCACGCATGGAACGGGCTCTGATTGAAGCGGGTGACGCCGGCGACGGCGGGGCTGAACTCCGCCTTGCCGGGCAGGGCCGCCAGCACATCCACGGCCTGTCCCAGTTCAAGCAAGGCCGCGGCGCGGATCAGTTTCAGGCCGCCGTAGCCGTAGGTCAGGCCGTTGACCGGGTTGACCGCCTGCCATACGCGTATGGCCACTCCGGCGCCCAGCGGCGCCGCAGCCTCGGCATCGAACCGTTCATCGATCTCGAAGTCACCATCGAGCAGGAAGAACGTCTCAGTGTCGACGAGGCGGGCGCACAGGTGGTAGGCGCGGCGCATGCCCCGGACTCCGTGCAGGCGCTTGACGGGCCGACCCAGCACCCGTTCGGCGCGCTCGTGCAGCACGGCGGCCAGCGGCTCGTCGAAGGACAGCAGCACCGCGTCCCTCACGTCACGGCCTCCAGGTAGCGGGCGGCGATCAGGGCGGGGCTCAGTACCTCGGTGCAGGCGCGGGCGTACTCGCTGTGGCGGGTGTAGAAGAGCGGGTCCGTAACGAGCTGATCCGTGATCTTCACGGCCTCGGCCGAGCTGTCGAAGAGGAGCTCAGGGTGGATGTGCTCGGCCATCCAGCCCAGACGAGGAGAGATCACCGGCAGGCCCATGGCTTGGCAATCGATCACCGACATTGACCAGGGGCACGCGGCCCGGTAGGGGGCGATCCCCAGATGCGCACCGGCCAGGACCCGGCGGTAGGCGTCTCGGTCGCCTCCATCAGAGGCGACCTGGACGTTGGGTAGCGCCCCGAGCGCATCGCGGAACCGCTCGGGGCTGGTGTCCAGAGCCGAGCGGGCGGCGCGGCGGTTGCCGAACAGGTCCATCACCGTCACCTGCAACGCGGGCGAGGCCAACTCGGTGGCCAGGCGAAGGAAGTGCTCGGTGCCGTAGTGCGCGTACAAGCGGTGGTTGTAGACCGCCACCGCCGACTCACCCGTGGGCGGCGTGACACGTCCGCCAACCACCAGGGCCGGATCTCGTGGCGGCGGTACCACGTGCAGCCGGTCACCCAGATCCAGACCGGCATGGCGCGTGGCGGCCGACAGCAGCGCGGCGGCCATCGGCGAGTGCACCATGACGCGATCCAGCGCGGCGATGCCCGCCAGAAACGTCCACATCACCGGCCGCCCCAGGCCCGCGTCATCCATCAGCGGATCCACCAGCGGCCGTCCCTCTTCGACGCCGAACGGCAGGTAGTGGCAGTAGCCGGCCAGGGTCGCGCCGCATCGGGCTTCCAGCATCGCCGCGCGCACCTGGGGCGCGGCCTCGATCTGGTTGGCCACCACCACCTCAGGTGTGGTGCGCCGGATCAGGTCGGCCAGGGCTCCGGTGTCCCCGTCGAACCGGGCCCGGTACTTGGTCGCCGGTACCGGCATCGGCCAGAATCCCACCCGCGTGTCACGCACCGGTGCCGGGGAGCCCAGTGTCACCACGGCGCCCGCGTTGGTCAGGGCGGGGAGCAGGACGTCAGCCACCACCCAGCCCGAATCGGCCGACAACCGGTCCGGGTTGGAGATGTTGAGCAGGTACAGCACCTTCGGTCCCATCACGCGCGTCCTTCCGCTCGGGGCCGCGCCGCTCGCGCGGCCACTGAGCTGGGCGTTGGAGATCATCCTGGGCGCCCAGCGGCTTGGCCATGCGTTGAGGATCTGCTGTGCGCCGGGGCGTGAACCAGTACCGTGAAGGTCGCGGAAACTGGCGAAAATATCACTCTGAGTCACCGGCTGCTGAGGGGTATGTGATGGCCAAGAACACCGTGAACCCTCAACTGCAAGCGTGGGTCCACGCCACCGGTCTGCCTCTGGGCGAGATCGGCCGCAGGGTCAGAGCACTCGCCAAGAGCCGGGGACACTCACAGGTCAACCCCGACACCACGCGGGTACGGCGGTGGATGAGCGGGGAGCAGCCCCGCCCGCCGGTGCCCGAGCTGCTCGCCGAGGTCCTTTCCGACGCGCTACGCCGACCGCTGACACCTCGCGATCTCGGCTTGCTGGCCGTCCCCTTGCCACTGGATACGATCGAACTACCGCTACTGCGAGAACCGGCCGCAGAGACCTTGGCCGGGTGGACTCAGATGGACCTGCTGATGCTCGATCGCCGTGAAGTCCTTGAACTCATCGTCGGAACCCCGCTGGTCGCCGCCGCCGCGCACCTGCTCGATACCACAGCCCGCCCACTGAGCCGCCGCCAAGCCGGGTTCGACACCGCCACCGTCGCAGCCCTCGAAGAGATCACCGCAGCTTTTGCGCGCCTGGAATCCGCCCACGGCGGCGCCCTGTACCGCACCGCGATCATCGGCCAGCTCTCCGAGGTCACCCGCCGTATCCAAGACGGCGTCCCCGCCAGTCTCCGCGCCAGGGTCTTCACCGCCGCCGCCGACCTCGCCGCGCTGGCCGGATGGACCAGCCACGACGCCGGCCGCTACGCCGCCGCGCAGCGGTATTGGTCCTACGCCATTTACGCCGCCGGTGAAGCGGGCATCCCCGGTCGGGGCGCGGAGATCGTCACCCGCATGTCACATCAGATGATCTACCTCGGTCATCTCCACGACGCGCTTGCCCTGCTCGACCTCGCAGCGACCCGCGCCCGACGCGACGGCCAAGTCGCGGTACAGGCGCTCGTGCACTCTCAGACCGGCCGCGTCCACGCGGGCCTAGGCCAGCCCGCCGACGCCGCGCGACATCTCGATCACGCCGACGAGCTGCTCGCCCAGGCCGCAGACAAGCCCGCTTGGGTCGCCTACTTCGACGCCGCCGAGCACGCCGGCGCCAGGGCCGTCAGCGCCCGCGATCTGACCAACCTCGGCCACCGCGGGCACCCCGCCAGCCCACATTTCGAGGCCGCGCTACGACTGCGCGGGCCAGGGTTCGACCGGGTACAGACGATGGACCGGATTGGCCTGGCTGCTGCCCTGCTCGACGAGGGCGAGCTTGAGCGGGCCGCCGCTGCCGGCCACCAGGCCATGGAGAGCGCTGGCATGCAATCAGCTCTCGTAGCATCCAGGCTCAACACCCTCCTGGCAGCGGCAAACCGCCATCACACGCCCGCGATCGCTGAACTACACTCCCGAGCCGCAGACGCCGCAGCCCGGGCACCGGTCGCCTCAAGGGTCGCCGCTTGACGGTGCCCAACGAAGCTACCGCCCGGGGCGAGCCCTACGGCTACGACCTGTGGGACGACGAAGCCTGATGCTGGCGGCAAAAGGATTTGGGGTCGCACTCGACCCCGCCCGAGACCGCCGACGTTGCTAGCCCGCCCCGCCCACCGCGGCGTACCGTCGTGCTCAGGTCTCGCCGACGAAGGAGCCCCCTCGTGACCGACGCCGCCCAAGCCGAGCCCCGCCGGAGCAGGCGCGTGCTGGTCGTCGCCCAGGCGGCCGCCGCCATCCTCGGCGCGGTGATCGTCATCGCGCTTCCGTTTCACGACACCCTGACGTGGGCCAGCTCCCCGCGCGGACTCGGGCAGGGCCCGTTTGTCGCCTGGCTGGCAACGCTCTGGCTCGCAGTGTCCCCCGCCGTGCTGGCGCTCCCGGTGGCGTACTCCTGGCGGCGCGGCGAGAGCGCGGGCCGTCTACTGGTGGCGACCTGGGCCGTGATCGTTCTCGCCGCCGTGGTGCATTGGGACGCGGGCGGGTCGTGGGCCGAGATCCTGGCGCGGCCCGCCGCGTTCGCGCTCATGCTGTGGATGTTGCGCCCGCTCGACCCGCCCCCGGCGGCGGTCGACGCCCCGGTGAGCGCCACCGATGTCCCGACTCAAGAGAAGTGACGCCCGACACGCCTACCTGAGCCGAACACGGCCGGCACAGCACGCATGCGCCCACCCCCGCCCCGAGGAGTTGCCCATGGCCGCCAGGCCTCCGATCTCCCGGCTACTCGTCAGCGACGACACCGCCGCCACAGTGGAGAAGATTGGCGCGGCTAGCGAGCGGCTGACCGGTCAGCTCAGCCGGACGACCACGAGACCGGCGGCAAGCCAACCCGTCTCGGCGGCATGGTCCAGCCGCCTCAGAACGTCCTCCGGCGTGGGCGCCTCGCGCAGGTGCAAGCCCGTGCCGAGGAGCAGGTAGCACGCCCTAAGCTGGGCTACGGCGTTCCGCCAGGCATCGACGACCGTGAGCTCGCCGTCGTACAGCGGGTCGCCGGGAGACTCGACCCGCAACCCACGTTCACCCCGTATCTCGACCGCCCATCCCGGTACCGGCTCGCTCAACACGTCCATCGACGGCATCAGGCACAGCCCGTGGCCCAGTGCCCAGCTCAACACCTGATCGACGCGATCGCCGGTCTCCGGGACGCGGTGCGAGACGGTCGTCTCCAGCTCCACCAGGAGAGCCGGAGTGAAGAAACCCGCTTCCCCAGCAGGCAGCATGGCCGCGATCGCGATTGCCTCCGAGCCCGCCGCCGGCGACGTCACCGCCTGGGCAAGGCCCGGCGTCTCCAGAACTCGCGATCGGCTGCAGGAACGATGCGCGAGGTTCGCAACCATGACATCGCCATCACGGCGAAGGATCACCGCAGCCGGTGTTTCGGGGAGCCGCCCTGGCTGACGGCATCTCAGGCACTCGAACGTGGTAGCCGCCTGACGTTCCAGGATGACGAGGTCCTCCTGAGGTACCAGCGCCGCGACCTCGGGTGCCACATCTAGAGCCGTCACGCTGGGTCTCCCATCGAGCAGGGGAGGGCGGGAAGCCCTTTCGTCAATCGCAGCGTACGCACCGCAATTCTTGGCTGCATTGAGTTCTGTCGGGTCAGCCCCGCTACAGAACGCCCCGGAGACACCGGCGGTCGCCCGTTAGCGCGAACCGCCGGTGGGCCAGGACGCCGTCCAGGTCCAGGCCGACCTCCTCGGCGAACACCTCCAGCGCTATGACGGCGTCCGCGTCCGACAGATAACCGGGAGCGATCTCCAGGCACATCAGCCCGAGCTCGGCCGCACCCGCGTACAGCTCCTCGATCATCCTCCGCCCCTCACGAACGTGGGCGGACTCACCCGGTGCCGCCGGTGGCAGCGGTGGCGGCTCCGGAGGCATAGCACGCACCTCGGCCACGGCCCGGCGCAGTAGCTCGGCGACGTCGTCCCCCGTCAGCTCGTCGGCAGCACGGACCTGGCCAACGAGGCGTGCCAGCGCCGCCGCGACCTGGTCCACCCGGTCGCGGACATCGCGCAACGCTCGCCCGGACAGGCCCAGAGTGTCTCCCACGGGAGACGTGCCGGCCATGGCCGTGGCCACCTCCACCAGCTTCCCGGCGGTGGCGGCGATGTCGACCAGCCGGTACGCCTGTGCCCGGCTTATACCAAACTCGGCGGCGGCGTACTCACCCCACGAGGGGTAGCCCAGCGGGCGCCAGATCCGGCCCTCGTGGGCTCGGTGGACCCGCTCAGCCAGCACAGCCCCGGCCTGCTGCACGGCGGCGATAGCCTCGCGGATCTGCACGGTCAGCGCGCGGGCCTGATCTACGTTCAGCGCGGAGCCTGCCCGGCCTGGCTCCTCCTGCGGGTGACGCCCCATACACCCGGTCATCCCCGCCCATCACGGACGCATTCGGCACCGGGTCCCCCTGGCGGGACGCTCATTCCGACGCTCGTCAGCCCCGATTGGGCGGGTTACTGTGGTGATCGTGGCACGAGATGAGGACGCTAACCGCCGGATCCTGCCCAGTGACCGGGAGCAGGTGACCACGTATCACGGGCCCGTCGAGCAGGAGGAACGCCTAGAAGACGTGGTGGTGTTCACCGGCGGGGAAGAGTCGGATCTGCTGCACGCGGCCGGGGCCTGGATGGCCGCCCGCCCCTACACCACGATGCTGGGCATCAACTTCATCGCTGACGAGCACTGCCCCTCAGCTGAGCGCCATCTCACTGAGACCGGCGGGGCGCCCGTGCATCGGCTGCTCATCACCGTGAGCCGTGTCGACATGCTCAGGCCGTCCCGCCCCGCCGAGTAGCGCCGGGACCACACCGCCGACAGTGCCCTACTGATCAGTAACGCTACAGTGCACTGATTCTGTCCGGTCTAGGATTTCGCGATCAAGGCTCTGACCAGCGGAAATGCGCCGAGTCGATTTGGATGCCTTGTTCCCTGCGGAAGAACGTCCCATTTATGCCGCTTTGGGGTCCGTTTATGCAGCCCCATTGCATGAATATGCAAGCCTGGGAGGTGGGGCGCTTGGGACTCCGAAAATCACCAGCGGTGTCCGAATGGTTACTGTATGCTCCGCCACAACGGCGTGATCACCTCGCGCCGACGTGGGGAAGGCGGGAGTCCGGCGGGCCACCGGTGGAGGAGGGGCCCCGGAGGGCCGAAGGCTCTCGCCTGCCCACCCCGTCAGCGGACCCCGAGCGCACCCGCAACGCCCTTCGCCAGAACCTCGATGATGTTCGGCACGTAGAAGATCACGCCAATAGCGATGGCGAGCAACATGAACTGAGCAAAGCGCGTGAGCTCCCGCGTGAACAGGAAGACCAGCGCCACAACCGAGACGACCGCGAGGAACAGCGGAGCGAAGAAGGAGCGCAGGAAGGCGGCAAGGCCCGCCGTGTTGAGCCCGCCCGAGGGGGCGGGCGTAGCCGCCAGCACCGCCAGCAGCGTTCCGCGATCCATCCGCGCTCTCCTCCGATCGAGCCTCCCGCCAGCGGCCGCGCCGTCTCGGCCGAACGCAGGTTAGCCGTTCGTCGTACGGCCCGCCGAGCTGATCGCTGAGCCCGCCCGAGAGGCTGCGCCGACCCGTCCGCATTTCCGGAGGTTTGGACCGTTTCCGCTGGTCACAGAACCACCTCGCCATAGCGCGTAACGCTCCGAACCCGAATCGGTTCGGCCAGGCTGGGGCATGTCAGGAGTGACCGAGGGAGACGCCATGCACGGTGAGCACGACGACCCCACCCTCTCGGCATCGGCAGACCGGCCGTGGCGCCGCGCGCCGTACGGCATGGGCCAGCCGCCCGAGCCTGCCGACGCAGGCCCGCCGCCGAGCCCAGGCACCGGCCCGAGCAACGAGGAATCCCACGACGACGCCGGGAGGTCCGTCGACGACAGCGGGCCGGCCGCGCCGCTGTACCCGCGGCGGTACTCCACGCCGACGCCTCCCGACAACGACGAGGAAGACGGCGCAGTTTGGTACGGCCCTGACACCTCGCGCGTCGACTGGCGCGCAGTCGCCCCGGCCGCCGGTATCCTCGCGACCGCCGTGGGCCTGGCCGTCTGGGCAGCCTGGCCAGACGCTCCAACCGAGGCGCAGGCGAGCCCGACGCCCGCACCGGTCGCGACGCTTCGCTACGTCGAAACCCGCGAGACCACGCCGACGCCGCTCGACTCGAGGACGCCGTACTTCGCCACCCCGACGCCGACCACGACGAGCTTGCTCGACAAAACACCGAGCGCCAGCCCTGCCCCAACAACTGCCCTGCCGCCCACGCCGCACAGCACGCGCAAGCCGCGCGAGCGGGCCGGAGAAAGTGAGGTCCGCAAAGGTGACCGGCGCATGTCGGTCGAGCCCGACCCGCCAGCGGCCGAACAGCAGCAGGAGAAGCCTCGCCCGAAAAGGACAACCAAGCCCCGCAGCGGGGGAGACTCCGACCGGCCCGGCGGCAGTACCGGCACAGGCACGATCAGTAGCGGCGGCACGATCATGGACAAGAAGTGTGATCAGCTGTTCCCGCCGAACAAACCCGAGTTCGCCATTCGCAACGCCGCGTGCCACCAGATGTACGGCTCAGGCTGAACCGGGAGAGCCCGGGCGGGGAGGTCAGGGCCACTCGGCGGCCATCCGGCCGCCGGCCCGGCGACCGCCCGCCCAGGCGCAGGGGCCATCACCGGCGGGAGCCGGGTGTTGAAGTTTGCAAACTTACTTTCCGCCCGTCAGGATGGATCCATGCCCGCAGCAGTGACACCCGTTCAGGCCCGCGTCGCCTACGGCACCCGCGCCCGCCTGGCCGAGCGCCTGGCCGCTGAGAAGGCCACGCGCCGCGCGATCCTGGCCGACCTCTTCCCCGTCGAGCCGGACGCGCCGGCCGCCGAGCGCGCCCGGGTGCGCGCCCAGGCCCGCTCGCACCTGCATGGCCTGCGCCAGCGCGGCGAGCTGTGCGACTCGGTCGACGTGCTGATGACGCACGCGGTCCGGGCCGAGCTGAGGGAGAGGGGATGGGACCACCCGTGGCCACCGCCCCCGCCGACCGCGCCGCACTCCGGGCGCTGGCCAGGCAGCCAGGACGGCGCCTGGCCGGAGGTGATCCCCATGCGCCTGCCCGCCGAGCTCGCCGAGCGGCTGCAAGCGGCGTGCGCGCACGTGAGCATGCCTGCGATCGTCGAGATTCGCAGCCTGCGGGACGCCAACCCCGGGCCGATCACGCCCGCCGATGGCGCGCTGTTTGAGCGCTACCAGTCGCTGGCCGCCGAGGTGATCACCCCCGGTGACGTTCTCCGGGCCGCCGTCGCCCGGGCGCTCCCGCGTGGCTGAGCCCGCGTCACATTAGTTTGCAAACTTGAAAGCTGCTGGTCAGCGGCCATATGCCGAGTTGCGGATTGTCGGTCACGCGGCGTACGGTCGGCAGCAACAGAACACCCCCAGGGGACCGCGATCCCCGAGAGCCGAACGGAGGCCCAGATGGTCGAGTACGAGCCGGAGGGCGCACCCGCGCCGCCGGACCCCGTTTACTACCAGCGGTGGTCCGAGGTGCCCTGGAACCTAGCCAGCAAGACCCAGCTCGCCGGTGCGGACCTGCCGCGCGAGGTCGGCGGGCCGGTGGCCGGCTACGTCGCCGGGCAGGACTGGCGCGGCAAGGACATGGACATCCCGCTGTACGGGGTGGCCGACTGCCCGCCGACCCGGGCCACCGCTGGCCAACTCGCGGCGGCCGAGCGGCGGGCGACCGCCACGCAGCGCGTGTGCGCCGACTGCGGGGCCCAGTGTCAGCAGGGCCTCGCCGTACGTGGGCAGAGGCCGCGGTGCGTGGCCTGCAACCACATCGCCCTCCTGGTCGCCGAACAGATCAAGCTCCGCGAACGCCGCGCGGTGCTGACCACCTGGGCGCGCGGCATCCTGGACGACGACGCCACGGCGGTGGTCTGGGTGCACCTGCACGAGGCCCCACCGACTCCGGCCGGGCGGGCACGGCCGCCGCTGGCCGCCCGGGTACAGGCGGTGGACCGCACCGGGGCCCGGCTGCTCGACGTGCTCGTACGGCTCGCTGGGCCGCGTACGTCCGGCGCACCCGCCGACGCGGTGCCCGCGGCCGCAGGCGCTGAGGCGCTGCGGGCCGTGCTCGACGGCCGCCGCCTGATCGGCTGGGACGACCGCCCGCTCGCCCCGGTGACCGACCGCCTGGCCGCTCTTGGTTCCCCTGTGCGGCTCAGCGCACCAGAGGAGGAGCGGCGGCACGGGGACGGATGGCCGGGGACGGTTCGGGACCGGGTTGCGCAGTGGCGTGGGGAGCTGGACCCCGCCACGCGCCGTCTGCGCGAGCCCTGGCCGCCGGGGACGGCCGACCGGTTGTGGCTGCTGCTTCGCCGGATGGCCGACACCCCAGACGCCGGCCGCCCGGGGCTGAGCCCGTCCCGAGACAACACGCTGCTGCCGTCCCTGAAGGATGCGGTGCGGCTCACCATTCACGGGTCGGCCTCGGGGACCGCCAGCGTCCTGGAGACGCTGACCGAGGCGGGGCGGCTGCGGCGGCGCGAGGTGACCGCCACGGTGCCCGCCCGTGAGGACCAGGAGGACCGGCACGTCACGTACGTGACTGTGGAGGGCGGCGCTCTCGACCGGGCGGACGCCGGGGAGGTGCTCGCCTGATGGTGCAACTCCGGCTCATGGGCGATGACACCGACCGGGTGCGCGAGGTCGCCGCCCTGGTCCTCGCGGCTTTGCGTGGCCACCCCGCGCTGCAGCTCGGGGACGTCGCCGAGCTGGCCAACCGGCGCGGGCCCGGCGTGCGCGTCGTGTTCGACGTCTCCACCGCGACCGCCGCCGGGCCGTACCGGGTGCACGCTGAGCGGGTCGACGCCGACCCGGTAGCCACTCCGCCGACGCGGCGGCCATCCCGCCGGCGCCCGCCCGCTCTCGGGACAGGCTGACCCGAAGGGTGCCAAGGCCCCGGACGAACCCGCCGATTCCGGCGTCCGCCCAGTTCCGGGGCCCCGCCGGGGCTACGGTCGCACCTCATGACCGACCCCGCCCTGTGCCCGCACGACGTAGCCGTACCGCTGATCGACGACGACCAAGCCGCCCCCGCCGTGGTGTGCCTGTGCGGTGCCCGCTGGATCAGCCGCGAGCAGGTGCCCGCCGACGTCGCGCTTCGCCTGGACGCTCGCCTCGGCCCTGACGCGTGGCCCCTGACGTCGAAGCCCGGGAGCAGTAGGCTGAATCAGCACAGACCAGACGATCAGGAGGGCGCACCGTGTCAGCTCAGCCAGCCGAGCCCCACGGCCCCGGGTACGACCCTGACGACATCCTGAGCACGTTGCCGCAGCAGCATCGCGAGGCGTTCCTGAACGACTACCGCGCCGCCATGGTCGCGGCCGCGCACGAGACGTGGCGCTACCGCGAGCTGCAGCAGGTTCTCAAGCGCTGGCACCTGCGCGCGATCATGTACTCCCGCCCTGGTCACGACCAGCGCGCCGAGGAGGCCCGCGCCGGCTCCGGGGGCCCGTGGCTGGAGGCCGACCAGGTCGAGACTCCGTTCCCAGGCCGCACGCTCGCCGACGTCCTCGCCGAGCGCGCCGGGGGCGCTGCGTGAACTATCGCGTGATCTTCCACGCGACCGGATCAGCCGCCATTGTCGGCCTGCCCGAGAACGCGTTCGTCTCCCTCATCGACGCCCTGGCCCGCGTCGGCGAAGACCCGTTCAAGAACTCCAGCGCCGGACAGCGAGGCGATCCGAACTACCGGGAGGTCGAGTTCGGAGACTTCGGCATCGCCGCGTTCTACGTCGACCGGCCCCGCCGCACCGTCTCGGTTTATGAGGTGGTCTGGGCGGGCTGACCCCCGCCTTACGCGGCGCGGCCGTCGAGCAGGTCAGCCCACATCTCGCGGACGATCGCGGCCACCGTGCGGTGCGTCTCGCGCACCTGGTCGCCCTCGATACGGCGAATCCACATCGCCCCAGCACCAGAGATGAGCTCATAGCGGACCGGCAGGCAAGAACAGGTCCACTCGACCAAGCGCTCTCGCGGAACCTCGCAACCGGGCCCGCCCCATCCGATCGCCCGCGCGCCCGCCCTGGGGGACGGGTGCGCGTAGTGGAGATCACCGGCAAGCCTGTTCACGTTTCCCGAGCGTAGCCCTGTGGTTGGTAAATGTCTGCAGTTGTTTGCGGTCGTAGGCGAGCGAAGGACCTCGTGGGCGGACATCTACGGTCCATGGTCATGACCGAGGAGCGCGAGACCGCGAAGGTGGATCACGACGCCGCCATGCCGGTCTATCGGCAGCTCGCGGTGATCCTGCGTGATCAGATCGCCTCTGGACAGCTGCGGTCAGGCCGGGCCATCCCCACGGAGAAGGTCCTCATGGAGGAGCACGGCCTCGGCCGCGACAGCGTGCGCAAGGCACTCGGCCTGTTGCGCGAGGCCGGGCTGATCGAGGCGGTGCAGGGACGCGGAACGTTCGTCACCGAGCGCGCCCATGAGCGCGCGCAGGAGCAGGCCAAGGGCCAGTGAGCCCCGGCGCTGCGCCGCACCCCCGGCGCGGTCAGCTCGCCGCCTGGTGGCGGTCGAGCAGCGCGGCCACTTCAGGCACCCCGCGATGCACGGCCAGCCGTGAAACCACCTCCCGGGCCCGCGCCGCGGTGCGCTCGCTGGGCATGTCGGCCGACAGATCAAGCATCCGGTGTGCGGCGGCCGCCGCCTCTTCCGGCTCGCCCGCGTCGACCAGGGCGACCGCCAGCCACGACAGGTACAGCGCGAGCTCGCGCGTGTGGGCGGCGTCGTATCGGCCGAGAACGTCGGTCAGCAGTGGGATCGCCCGCAGCGGCCGCCGCAGTTCGGTGTACACCCGCGCCTCCATGACCTGCAGCTCGCCGGCGTCGACCCAGTAGAAGATTGCGGGTTCGTCGGCGGTCGCCTGGTCGAGCGCGGCCGAGGCGTCGCCCAGCGCGCGCATGCTGGCTTGGCTGTCGCCCGCCCGGGCCGTGGCCCAGGCCAGCCGGTCGAAGGCGAGCGCGCGGGCCCGCCCCGAGGGCACCGAGGCCGTTGCGTCGACGGAGGCCCGCGCCATGCGCATGCCCTCGGCCAGGTCGCCGCCGTTGGTGATCTGGTAGGCGAGGGAGCCGACGATGTTCGACTCCAGCAGCACGGCGCCCGCCTCGCGGGCCGCGCTGATACCCAGGCGGTAGGTGGCGGCCGCGCGGTCGACGTCCCCGGCATCGCTGGCGATCCAGCCCGCGATCTGGGCGAACTCCCCGATGAGCGCGAGCAGCTCGCGCCCAACCCGCTCGGTGTGGCCGCCGCGTCGGTAGACCGTCACCGCGGCGTCGAGCTCGCGGAAGGCGGGGCCGATGAGGTCGCCGCCGGCGAGCACGTCGTCCGCCAAGCGAAGGGCGTGCACCCGGGCCGCCAGCGTCGCCACGGTGTCGGCGCCGACCCGGCGGCCGACGTGCGTGCTGACCCGGGCCAGCACGTCACCGACCGGCGGCAGCTCGACCAGCGGCGAGGCCGGGGGAGCGGGGTGCGGTTGGTCGACGGCGAACAGCTCGCTCTCGGCGATGCCGAAGGCGCGGGCGTACAGCGCCCGGTACAGCTCGCCGGGGGCGTGCTCGCCCTTCTCCCACCAGCGCACGTAGCGCGCGAGGCTGGTCCGATGGGGGAGCGTGGCGCGCGTGCGCGCGTCGGCGGCCGCCGCGAGCTGAGCGGCCATGGTCTTAATGCCCCAGAGCCGGGCTCGACGTTCGGCCTGGAGCCGGGCCGCCCAGGCGGGGCGTTCCTGATCTTCCATGAGACCTCGATTGCCTGCTGGACAGGGGGGATATCCGCTCGTATCCCAGTCTCTCCCCTCCCCGTACGCCCCGCCCGCCGATCTGATGAGTCTGTGAGCTCTCCTCGCACCGATCACATTCGTTGCGCCGTCGAAAGCCTGCCGCCGACAGCGGCCGCCGAGCGGTTGCGCGCCGCGCTGGAGGCGCTCGACGTGCCCGCCTTCGTTGTGCCGTTCGTGCCGGAGGTGGCTGTGTCGCTGTCTCGCGGCCTGGTGGCGTGGACGGACGGGCGGATGATCTGGTGGACGAGCCCGCGCCTGAGCAGCCGAGGAACGCCCCTGCTAGTGCTCGCCTACGTGCCCGAGGCCGCTGCGGTCCGCCTCGCGCTCGACTACGCCGAGATCCACAAGGCACGCATGGCCCGCGCTGAGCGCGGCGCCGAGGCTGAGCAGCCGCGTACAGGGGAGCCCGTATGACCACCCGCCGGCGTAGGGCCCGGGCGGGGACGCCTCACCATGGCGGATCGACGCCGCCGCCCGGGGTGGACACCAGGACCGACCGCCACGGCGAGGCCGCCCAGCTCACGGCGACCTCGCCGGGGTGGTTGGTGCTGTGGGGGCCGTACTGGCAGGCGTTCACCGCCTACGAATGCCGTAACCCCGACCGGTGCGAGCGCGTGGAGGCGGCCGACGTCGCCGAGCTGACCCGCGCCATGCAACAGGTCGAATGTGATCTCTGGCGGGCCCATCCCCACCTCGAACCGAACGCCGCCCACATCCCAGCGGTACGGCCGAGATCGGGCCCGCCAGTCTGACCCCCGTGACCCCGGGACGATCCCCGCGCAGCTCGCGGAGGGGTGAGTGTGCAAGAGAGGACCCTCCCGGGGTCACGGGCAGCACGGTGAAGAGCAAGAGCGAAAAGCCGAAGAGCATCAGAGGAGCCCGGCAAGCCGGGCCCGTGTTTTCCTTCCCCCCTCACGGTGGCGATCGAGGATAGCCGCCACTCCTCCCCGGTCAAGGGGACCCAAGATCCCCGAGCCTGACTGCCCTTCGGGCATCCCTTCGGGTCGCTACGCGATCAGCCTCAAGCATCTTGGCTCTTGATCCCTTGACCGCCTCGTCGCTTTGCGGCGACCCCGATCTCTTGCCACCGGGAGGGGGGAATGGGGGGAGAAGATCGCCACCCTCAGACCACCCGCCCCCGGTCGTCACGGCACCTGACCCTTTGTCGATCAGGAAGAACGAGGGCGCGAGATGGCTCGACGGCGGACCCGCACCAGCGCAAGCAAGGCCAGGAGCACCGGCGACGGGCTCGACTGGTCGGGCGATGACGGCATCTCCCACTGGGGTGGCGGTCAGCGCCGGCCCTGCCGTATCTGCAGGAACCCCGCCTTCCTGGTCGACGACGACGGCCGCCCGTGCCACAAGGTGTGCGCCGAGACCGAGGCCCGCACCACCGCGGCGGCCGCCGCATCCGCCATCCCCGCCTGATCTCCTGGAGGACCTCCGATGAACGCCTTGTGGTGCCCCGAGTGCGCCTCGGCCAACGTAGAGCCCGGCATAGAGGAGAACACCCTCGTCTGCCTGGACTGCTCCCACACGATCACTACCTGACCCGCCGGGCGAGCCGTTTGCACGAACATCCCTGCTCAACGGCTCGCCCTCCGATAGAGTTGCCATGTACACGTCAAAAGGAGGGGCGCGTGACGGACCACGGCTCAAAGATCATCGCAGCCTTGGAGAAGGCGTGGACCGACATTCAGGCTCGCCATCCTCAGGTGCCCGACGTCGTGATGATCACCGGGACGTCCGGGCAACGCGGTGGTGACCGCTGGGGCCATCACTGGCCAGAGCGATGGGTCCTGGCCGACGGCAGCGGGCGCCAGCCTGAGCTCTTCATCGCCGGAGAGCTGTTTGCGAAGGGCGGCCGCCGCACCCTGCAAACGCTCCTTCACGAGGCGGTGCACGCTCTCGCTCACGCCCGCACGATCAAAGACACCTCCCGGGAGGGCCGCTACCACAACAAGCGTTTCGTGGACCTGGCTCGTGAGCTTGGCCTGACCCCGCCGGACAAGCCCGACACCGGCATCGGGTTCTCCGCCTGCACGCTGGAGGACGCCACCGCGGCGGCTTACGCGCCAACGATTGAGGAGATGGACGCGGCCGCTCTGGCTTACCTCGTGGACCTGGACGAGCTGCTGAACAGCGTGGTCGTCACGGGCACCGGAATCGACCTCGGCGAGGAGGGCGGGGAGGTATCCCCGGTGAGCACGCCTGGGACGGGCACGACCAAGCGGCGACGTAGCGGCCGGCGCGTTCCCGCTGAGTGCGGATGCACCCCGCCACGGCGCATTCAGCTCACCCCCAAGGCCCTGGAGGACGGGCCGCTGATCTGCGGGTTGTGTGAGAAACGGTTCAAGGCTCCCGAGCTCGACAGCGAAGGACCGGAGGAGGACGACGAGTGATCAGGCAGGGCTGACCAGCCCGGGGGCGCGAGGGCGCGGGCCGTACGGTTCGCGCCCTCGGCATGTTTGAGGGCGAGTGCGCAGGTTCGCACGGAGGGCAACTTTTCGGCGACACGCCGGAGACGTGCATGCACGGGCACCCCGGGTTGCGCAATGATCTCCCGCATGGCAACAGCACCAGGAGTGGCGACACGGCCATACCGAGGAGGCGGGACGATCAACCTGCAGACTCGGGTACCCGAAGAGCTCCACCAGCGCTACCACCAGGCCGCGCGGGCCCGGGGCCTGTCGTTGAGCCTCTATCTGGAGCAGTTGATCGAACTCGACCCGCTCGCACCCCCAGCCAGGGAGTCGAGCGACGAGGAACAGGCGCTCAGCGCCTAGAAACACGTAGGCCCCGGTATGCCAACCGGGGCGTGTCCTACGTCGTCGGGAGATCAGCCGTTCTCGGCAGCCAACCGAGTACTGATCTCTCTGCAGTAACCGCCCGCTTAGCCAGCGGACGTCTTCCAAACACCCGAACAGAACTGCACAGAACAGAACCTCTCTGGAGGAGCGGTCCTAGCCAGACGCGCCGTCCAGAGAAACAGAAACGGAGCCGCCTAGCGCGTAGCCACCCCCGCCGACTTGTCCGGTCTGGTTGACCGGGGCTGATCGGCTGATCACTCCCACCTCTGCCGAGGAAGGGCGGCTTTTTGCTGCCCTCAGGTAGACCTACTGAGGACGGTTCAGACGATACCTGATCGTCGCTCGGTTAGCCCAGCATGTCCTGATTCGGGCGTGGCGGGCGTGTCGGCGCAGGCAAGCACGCAGGGCGATTCCGGGCATGAATCCGCCGCGTTCCACGCGGCTCTACGCGCTTTGGCCCCGAGGGGAAGAGCGCGTCTTGACGTGTACACGGCAAGCAAGGGTTGGGAGCACAGCTACACCCGGACGGCGCGTCTCGGCGCCACCCCGCCGGCCGGGCCCTACGCCTGGTACCTGACCAACCGCAAGCACGAGTTCGTGTTCGTGGTGTTCGACCTGGACGCCCGCACGCACGGGCGCGAGGCGGTCGACCGCGACGCCGACGAGCTCGCGGGCCTGCTGTACGAGGCGGACCTGCGATACCTGGTGTGCGAGTCGGGGCCGGGCGGCGGGGTGCACGTGTGGGTGCCCGTCGAGCCGGTGGCGGCCGCCGTGGTGCGCGCCATCGCGCGGGCGGCCAAGAGGCTGCTGCCGACGCTGGACACCTCGCCCCTGACCAACGCGGCGACCGGCTGTGTGCGGCCGCCGGGGGCACCGCACCGCCACGGCGGCTACTCCACCCCCGTGGACCAGTGGACCCCGATCACACCCGAGGCCGCCGCCCGGGTGCTGTCGGTGCCGAACGACGCCGAAGCCATCGAGCGCCTGGCCGTCTTGCTCGACGCCGCCGAGGTGGACCCGCAGGAGGTCGAGGCCGAGGCCGTGCGTACGATCGAGCAGACGCCGCGCGGGCTTCGCCTGGCCGGGCGGCGCCGTCCGTGCGACGTGGCCGACCTGCTCGCCGAGGCACCGGCGGCCGAGCGCGGGCACGCGCAGTTGCGGAAGATCCTGGTACGGCTGGCGCTGGCTCGCTGGTCGTTGCCCGAGGCCGCGCTGCTGCTGCTGGCGGACGTGGACATGCCAGGGCTGATCCACCTGCGCCGTCAGGGCGGGGTGCGCAGCCGCCCGCGCAGCCCGGGGGAGCAGGCCGCCCTTCTGGCCCGCCAGTGGGATCGGGCGGTGGAGTACGCCGCCGCGGTGCGCAGGCCGGGCGTCTCCCGGGGCGACGACGAGCACCAGGCCGAGGATGAGCAGGCGTGGGCCGCGCGCCTGGCCGAGGTCGTCGCCGTGGTGGTCACGGTGCGCGAGGCGATCGCCGCCGAGCCGCGCCGGTGGACCACGCAGGCCGGCCCCTCGGACCGCCGCGCGCTGGAGTACGTGAGCGAGCTCGCCCTTGACGCCGTCAGCACGGAGATAGAGATCGACTGCAGGCGCCTGGCGGAGGCCACCGGGATGGGCAAGAGCACCGCCGCCCGCGCGCTGGACCGACTGTGCCTGGATGAGTGGCTGTGCCTGGTCGAGGCCGGCCAGGGCCAGCGCGCCAGCCGCTATCGGGTGCTGCGCCAGGTCTTGGAGGACGCGCAGCCGAACACGAGCG
Source organism: Nonomuraea helvata (assembly GCF_039535785.1). Lineage (NCBI taxonomy): Bacteria > Bacillati > Actinomycetota > Actinomycetes > Streptosporangiales > Streptosporangiaceae > Nonomuraea > Nonomuraea helvata. Next base: position 11,195 of record NZ_BAAAXV010000004.1, on the reverse strand, counting down.
CCAGCGAGCACCAGCCCCCTTCTCGCGATGAGGCCCTTGTTCAGGGTGGGACACAAGGGAACCCGCCCCCAACGGGAGACCTCCGACCTACCCTCACCCTCCGCGATCAGCACCGCGCTGACCTCCGCCGACGCCGGAAGATCGTTTCTCACGACTTGTTCACGCACCCCGGACCTGAGCAACCCGGGTTGGGACGGCACGTGGCCAGCACGCTGGCTGTGCTGAGCAGCGGAGTGTACAAAGTAAAGGACCTCGCCCAGACCACCGGCTACACCGGCCGGACCGTCCGCCGGCACCTCGCCATCCTGGACAAGCACGGCCTGGCCGCCGAGAGCCACCGACCGGCCGAGTGGCGACGCACCCGCGCGAGCCTGACCGACGCGGCCCGGCGGATCGAGGCGCACGGCACCCGCGAGCGACGCCACCGCGCCTACGCACTCGACCGCCAGCTCTACGCCTGGTGGCTTGCCGAGCTCGACTGGATGAAGACCCGAGGCAAGCGCACCGCACGCGGCCGAACCGTGCCCGGGCAAGGCCGCCTCATCCTGCCGGGCGCACCCTCCTACGCCAACCGGGCCCGCTACCCACGCGACCACCGCGGCCGCGCCGACCACCGCGCCGCGCGCGTTCACCTCCAGCTCACCGCCGCCGCGCGCCGAGCGGCCGCAGCCTGATCCAGACCGAACGCCAAGATCACCGAGCGAGTTAAATTCGTTTCATTTCATTCATTTAATTCATTGCAGCAACGATATGAATGTAATAGAATCGGGAGTGAAAGCGATCACCATGGAGGGGAGAGGACATGCTCAGGCGGATTTTCGACAGAAGCGGGAGCCGGGAGGCGGCCGAGGTGGATGCTCGGGCAGAGCGCGAGATCTCGGCCATGAGAGCTGAACGGGCGGCGGAGCAGGCGCAACTGGATGACGAAGAACTGGCCCGTACGAGCGACCAACTGCAGCGCGAGGGCTGGTAAGGGACACCGGAGAGGCAGGGCAGGGACGAATGACGACCGAGATCCCCGACCAGGACGTCGAGCGGACGCTGTGCCGCTACCCCGGGTGCGAGCGCGAGCGCGAGCCCAGCACCGGCCCGGGCCGACCGCCGGAGTACTGCGACGACCCGACGCACACCGCGCTGACCGCGTTCCGCGAGCGCAAGCGCTTGGAGCGGGCCGCGCGGGGCGAGTCGGCCGAGCCGGTGGCCGAGGACTTCGACCGGCCGGTGAGCATGAGCCAGGCCCGCGGCGCCGAGCTCGCGCGCACTCTGGAGACGCTGGCCCAGCAGGTGAGCAGCACCATGGAGCGCGCGTTGGCCGAGCTGCGCACCGCCGGCGACCCGGACGCAGCCGAGGCCGAGGTGACCGCCGCGCACGCCAGCGCGGCCGAGGCGGTGGCGGCCGCCGAGGCCCGGGCGGTCAAAGCCGAGCAGGCTGCGAACGTGGCGGCCGGGTCGGTACGGCAGGCACAGGCCGAGCGCGCGCAGGCCGACGCGGCGGCGGAGGAGGCTTTGCGGCAGGTGGCCGAAGCCGAGGCCCGGGCCGAACAGGCGGTCGACGAGCTCGCCCGGCTCCGGGTGGAGCTGGAGGCCGAGACGCGGACCGTCCAGGAGGCCGCCGCCGCTGAGGTGCGGGCCGCTCGTGAGGACCGGGAGGAGGCCGTGGCCGCCGCTGAGCAGCGGGCGGCCGCCCAGGTGCAGGCCGCACAGGACGAGGCGGCGGCCGAGGTCGAGCGCGTTCGGACGACGAGCGCGGCCGAGGTGGCGCAGGCCGAGCGGGACCGGGACGAGGCCCGCGCCGAACTGGAACGGGTGCGCGCCGAAGCGGCCGAGCAGGTGGCCGACGCCCGCCAGCGCGTGACGCGGGCCGAGCAGGCAGCCGACGACGCCCGCGCCGAGTTGGAGCGGGTGCGCGCCGAGGCCGACACCCGCCGCCAGGAGATCGCCGAGGCGCACGCCTCGCAGGTCGAGGCGATCACGGGCCGGGCCGTGCGCGCCGAGCAGCAGGTCGACCAGGAGCGCAGCGAGCGCGCGGCGCTGGCCGCCCGAATCGAGCGGCTGCAGAGCGAGCTTGACGCCGCCCGGGCCGAGCTCGCCAAGCCCGCACGTTCCAAGCAGTGAGAGCAGGGCGGGCCGGACACCCGCCCGAAACCACCCGCGAAGAGAGGAAGGATCATGGACACCTGGTTGTGGGCGCTGCCCGGGATCGCGCTCGCGTTCCTGCTGGCCGTGCTGGTCAGGCATGCTCTGTGGCTGCGGAGCCACCGGCGCCAGGCGCAGGAAACGGCCATTGCCGAGGCTGAGCAGATGTTGCGCTGGGAGGCGGAGGGGCACCTGTACCGCCCCTACCGGATGACCTGGATCGTGGAGAACCCGCTCACCATCTACGGCGAGACCACCCCCGGCTATTGGCCGCAGGTCCAGGCCCGGGCCGAGCGCGATTCGCGCGGCAGCCATCCGGGGATGCCGCCCTCGCTTCGCCCGTGCTACCGCGTGCAGGTCGCGGTGGTCGACCCGGGCGGCGGTGGGGTGACCGAGTGGACCTGGGAACACGGCGAGCTGGTCGACGAGCAGCGCAGGTGAGCCGACCGGTACGGCAAGCACCGGCCGCCCGGGTGGATCACCACCGGCCCCGGCGGTCCCATGCAGTAACCACCGGGCGGGACGGACACCCGCCTTTCCATCACCCGCGAACTGGGGAGGTATCGCAAGTGTTCACCAGCCGCAGACGACGCGAGCGCGAGGCGTGGGCCCGCGTTGAAGCTGACCGGCACAGACGGCAAGTTCCTCTGACGGCCGAGGCCGTCGAGGAGGTCGAGGCGATCTGTACGGCCGCGCTCGCCGAGCGCCTCGGGACGGTCGACAGAGCCCTTTTCACCAGGGGCGGCGTCGTCGTCGCAGGCCACCTGATAGGCCGCCAACCGGGCGCCTGGATGATGCGCCGCGCGCTGGAGGCGGCCGGGTATGTACTCGGGTCCGACCCCGGCGAGGCATCGGTCATAGTGACCGGATGGGACCCCGAGCACTACACCGGACCACTCGCCACCGTGGCCGCAGTCGACGAGCGGATGGGCGAGCTCTTGCAGCTCCGCGCCGCTCTGCTCGATCGCGAGCTCGCCGGCCCCCAGCAGTCCCCCGCAGCACACACGGAGCGCGAGCCGTAGGGGCCAGTGGAGGCTGTACCGCCTGAAGTAGTGGGGCGAGCGTGGAAGAGCCCGGGGCCGGGGAGGCTCCGGGCTCTTGTGCGTCTGGGCCAGGTTGGCGAGGGGCGGGCCGCAGGTTCGGCGGGAGTGGCGCCCGCCCGCGCCGGAGTCGCGCCGGGTTGGCCGAGGCGTGCGCCGCGGTGGCGCGGGCGGGCGGGCTACTCGGTGTAGGGCGGGAACGCGCGGTCGAGGGTGCGCGCCAGATCGGCCACCTGGTCGGGCGAGAGTGACTCGCTCGTCTGGCGGATGTATCGGCGGAGCTGACCGGCCTTCAGGAGAGTGATCCCGTCGAGAACGAGGGGGCGGCCGATCCCGGGAACCTTGGCCCCGTGCACGGCGACCAGAGGCCAGACGCCGACCATGTTGCCGGTGGCCCGGTCGACGACCCGGGCGACGGCGGAGCGTTCGTAGGCGAGGCCGCGTAGCAGGCGATCGGCCGGCCGCCGCCCGATCCAAAGCTGTTTGCCCCGCCCGTGGAGCTGCGTGCGGCGGTGCCACTTCTTGCTGTCGATGATCCAGACGCCGGTAGGGCCGACCAGGAGATGGTCGATGTTCGCGGAGCTGCCGGGGATGGCGCGATCGTGCAGGCAGATGTGGCCCTCGGCCTGCAGCGGAGCGAGAAGCCGGGCGGTAGCGCGCTCGCCGGCGGCGCCCTTGCGCCAGGCGGAGACGCTCGACCAGCGCCAGAAGCGCCCCAGGTCGACGAGGGCGACGATGAGCGCGAGGGCCAGGCCGAGCTTCCAGCCGAGCAGGTAGCCGACCAGCAGGCCGGGTAGGGCCGCCTTGAGGACGCGCAGCAGCAGCCTGGAGCGGCGGCCTTTGGCCAGCTCCGCCCGGTACTGGGCGTGGGCGGAGGCCCCGGCACGGGCCGGTGGGTCGCCGAGCGATGCGGGGGCGGAGGCCGGGGGCTGGAGGTCGTGCGGGGGCGTGCTCATGTCGCGACTCCGCAGGAGGTCGGGGGGCCTGGAGTTTCGACGGTACGCGGCGGCGGCGACACTGTCCGGGCATCTCAGGAGGTCATCACCGATGACGTTGGAGAGATGGAGGGGGCAGAGACGCGGGCGTGCCCCGGCGCGGCCGTGGCCCGTTGCGGAGGGGCGCGAGCCAGGGCCCGGGCGTGGAAACCGCCGGGCGCCTCGGGCGGTTTTCGATCTCCACCGCGCCCCGGCGCGGTCCCAGGTTTCCCGATCTTCGGAGCCTGTCTCCGCCGAAGCCCTTGCCCGTTTCAGCCCCTCCGCCTTCCTCTCCTCGCTCCCCCTCTTTCTGCCACCCCAGCTCCGCACCAACTCGCCTTCACGCCTCTCTGCCCCACCATCTACAGATCTTCACACCGAGGCATTACAATGTGATGGTTGCTTGATCTTGATCGCTTCGCTCCAAGATCGCCGGAAGGGAGGCCGCCGATGCTCAGCATGTCGACCGGGTACGACCCGGGCTATCTGACCGCCACGGCGGCCGGGGCGGAGAACTACTACCTGTCGGCGGCGGGTGGTGAGCACGGCGAGCCGCCGGGCCGGTGGACCGGGAACGGGTGCGCCAAGCTTGGGCTGACGGGCAACGTCGACCCGGACGTGATGAAGGCGATCTACGCCCATCTGGAGGACCCGCGGGACCCGTCCGGGGCGAGCACGCTCGGGAAGGCTCCGCGCCGCTACAAGAGCGCTGAGGAAGTGCTGGCGGCGAAGCTGGAGAACGAGCCGAACGCCACCCCGGAGCGGATCAAGGCTTTGACCCTGGAGGCCAGCAAGGACACCCGCAGCGCGGTCTTGTTCCATGACGCGACGTTCAGTCCGGCGAAGAGCGTGAGCCTGATGCACGCCGGGTTCCAGGCCGCCGCGATGAAGGCGCGGGCCGCCGGCGACGTGGCGACGGCCGAGCGGATGGAGGGCTACGCCGAGCAGGTCTGGGCTGCTGTTCGCGCTGGTAGCGCGGCCGCGATGGAGTACTTGCAGGAAGAGGCGGGTTACAGCCGTACGGGGTACCACGGGGCGATCCCGCGTGATCCGGTGACCGGCCGCAAGCTCGCCGACCACAGCACCGGGCAGTTCGTCGAGGCCAAGGAATGGGTCATCGCCTCGTTCGACCAGCACACCTCGCGCAACGGTGATCCTCAGCTGCACATCCACAACGCGATCCTTAACCGGGTGGAATGCCCGGACGGTGAGTGGCGGACGATCGACAGCCGGGGCATGCGCAAGGCGCGCCCGGCGGCGGCCGCGATCGCCGAACGCGTGATGGAAGAGCAGCTCACGCGCGACTTCGGGGTGAAGTTCGCGACCCGCCCGGACGGCAAGGCCCGCGAGATCGTTGGCATCTCACAGGAGCAGCGCGACCTGTACAGCTCGCGACGGGCGACGGTAACGGCCCAGGTCGCAGCGCTAGCCGCCGAGTACGAGGCCAAGCACGGCCACGCTCCCAGCCGCCGGGCCCTGTTCAACATGGCCCAGTACGCCACGCTCGACAGCAAGACCCGGATGCGGAAGAACAAGGAGGCCGCACCGCGCGAGGTGAGCCTTGCCGGGTGGGAGGCGCAGAGCCGGGCCGCTGAGCTGGGCGCTCTCGCCGACATCCCCGAGGCTGTACAGGGGCGTATCGACCTTTCCCAGGCCCGCAGCGTCGCCGAGCTCGCCGAGCACGAGTTCCGCCGGGTACTGCAGGCCGCCGTGGCGGAAGTGCAGGCCACCGGGGCGACGTGGACCCGCTACCAGCTCACGGCGGCGATCAACCGGCACCTTCCCGACACCCTCGGTGGTCTGCCCGCGCGCATGGTGCGCGACGTGCTGGAGGACCTGACGGCCGAGGCCCTGGCTCCCGGAGCTGGGTACGGGATTCACCAGGTCAACGCCCCGGATCTGGTTCGGGCTCCCGCTGAGTACCAGCGTGCGGACGGGCGGAGCGTCTGGGAGCCGCACGAGCGCGGGCTGTACACCACCCGGACGCAGCTCGCCGCCGAGGAGGAACTGATCGGCGCGGGGGCGAAGACAGACGCGCCAAGGTTGGAACCCGGCGCGGCGGCCGCGGCGTTGGGCGGCGACAGTGTGACCCTGGAGGGGTTGCTGTCCGGGGCGAGTTCGGCGCGTGGCCGCGCGGGTTCGGCCACGCCCGGCGCCGACGCGGCCAAGGCGGGCGAGCAGAGCGCGCCGGGTTCGACGCAGGGGCAGGCCGGTACGGCACAGCCCACGTCGGCCGCCGCCCCGCAGTGGACAGGCGGTCTCCGGGACGACCAGGCCGCCGCAGTGTACGGCGTGCTGACCTCGGGCCGCCGGGTCGACGTCCTTGTCGGCCCCGCCGGCGCGGGCAAGTCCCGCGCCATGGGCGAGCTGTCAGCAACGTGGCGCGAGAAGGTCGGCGGCCAGGTCATCGGCGTTGCCGTGGCTCAGGCCGCCGCCGAGGTCCTCAAGGGAGAGGGGTGCGACACCACGGCGAACGTTGCGGCGTTCCTCACTGAGGCCCGGGCCGGACGGACCCGTCTGAACGCCGGTGATCTGGTGGTGGTCGACGAGGCGAGCATGGTCACTTCCGGCCAGCTCGCCGAGATCCAGCGCATGACGGCGGCCGCCGGCGCCAAGCTCCTGCTCACTGGCGACCCCGAGCAGCTCGCGGCAGTGGGCGACTCCGGAGCGCTGGCGATGATGGCCCGCGAGCACGGATATTTCCAGCTCACCAAGGTTCAGCGGATGGCGGCCGAGTGGGAGCGCAAGGCGTCGCTCGCCATGCGGCGAGGCGAGGTCAGCAGCCTTGCCGAGTACGACAAGCACGGCCGCTTGATGGACGGCAACGCCGAGGCGATGACCGAAGAGGCGTACCGCCGCTGGCTCGCTGACCACCTGGAGGGCAAGTCTTCTTTGCTGCTGGCGCCGACTGTGGAGCAGGCCCGCGAGCTCGCCGCGCGGGCCCGCGCTGAGCTGGTCGCCCTTGGCAAGGTCTCCGCTGACGGCTTGCCCCTCTCTGACGACGCCGTGGCGGGCGTCGGAGACCGGATCATGGCCAGGAGGAACGAGAAGGGGATCACAGACGCCGACGACCGGAAGATCACCAACCGCGACGTTCTGGTAGTTGATGCTCTGACCCCCGACGGTGTCATCGTCCGGCGGGACCTCGGTCGCGACTCAGCCACGGGTCAACAGCGGTGGTCCGCACCGTATGAGGTGAACGCGGCTTATCTTCAGGACCACGCAGAGCTTGCTTACGCATCTACGGTGCACGCTTCTCAAGGGCGTACGGTCGACACCTGCCACAGCCTGGTCACGCCCGGCGTGGGCCGCAGCATGCTCTACGTCATGATGACCCGAGGCGTGGAAGGGAACTACGCCTACGCCGTCACCGACGTGACCGCAGCCGACCTGCAGGCGGGAGCCGTGGCGGCGGCCGAGCTCGCCGAAGCGGCGCGAGCAGCAGCCCGCGAGGCGGCGCCCGTGCCCACTCCGGAACAGGCCCGCGCTGAAGTCGCCGAGGCCCGGGCCAAGGCGGCTGAGGAAGCGGCGGAGGCGAAGCAGCCCCAGCGTGACCGGTTCGCCGTTCTGGCCGAGGCCATCGTCGCGGACGAGGCCGAGCTGACCGCGATCGAGACCATCCGGGACGAGCACCTCAGGTCTACGCACCTTGCGCACCTCGGGGTCATGTGGACTGACGTGACCCGCGACCTCAGCGCCCGCGACTGTGACGCGACGGTGGCCGAGGCGCTGAGTGCCGAGCAGTACGCCCGCTATGCCGACGACAGCGAGCGCGGCCCGCGCGGCACCTTCCATCGTCTTGTTCGATCCGCCGAGCTCGCCGGCCACGACGTCGGCCAGCTCATCCGCCAGGCCGTAGGCGCTCGCGAGATCGACGACCCGGGCAGCCCCGCCGAGAGCGTCGCGAAGGTCCTGCACCACCGGATCAAGAAGCTTCTCGGCACCGACGCACCGGCTCCGCTGTCGACCGACACGTTCGCCGAGCGGACGCCAACTCGAGGCGCAGCCGAGCATGTCGGCTTCGCCGAGCAACTCGCGGCCGCGATGGACGCCCGCATGGCCGAAATCGGCGAGCGGGTGGCCGAGCGTGCACCCGAGTGGGCAATCGAGCACCTCGGGCCGGTGCCCGTCGACCCGGTGGCCCGCGAGGACTGGACCCGCCGCGCGGGCCGGGTGGAGGCATTCCGAGAGCAGTACGACCGGCTCGACGAGTCCACCGCGATCGGGCACGCACCGGACACGCCCGAGGCCCGCGCCGCCTGGTGGAGCGCGTTCGACGCTCTCGGCCGCCCGGAGACCGAGCGCGAGGCCGCAAGCCGTACCGACGGCGAGCTTTGGGTCCAGCGAGAGGAGTACGCCCGCGCCGCCCGTTGGGCTCCCCCGTACGTGGGCGACGACCTGCGGGATACGACCATCGCAGCCGAGCGCGCCCGCGCCGAGGCCATCCTGACGCGTCAACGGGCCGAGGTCGAAAGCGACCAGGCCCAGCGCGAGGCACTGGAGGTCAAGGCCCGCGCCCGTGAGTCCCTGGCGGAGGCGCTCGACGCCCGTCGTACGGACCTGGAGGCGATCGACGAGGCCCGCGACCGTTGGTACTCCTCCACGGAGCGGGCCCGGGAAGACGCCCTACAGGCTGACCAGGAGCTTCGCCGCCGCCATCCCGAGGCCGAACTGCCCGCTCTCCACGACGAGCCCGCCCGCGCGGAGATCGAGCCCGAGGAAGTCGAGCGAGTCGAGCAGGTGCGCGGACAACTGGCGCTTGAACTCGAAGACATCCGAGAGGCGGAGCGCGAGCAGGCCGACCGTGGCGAGGCGGAGCGCGAGCAGGCCGACCGTGGCGAGGCGGAGCGCGAGCAGGCCGACCGTGGCGAGCAGACCCAACTTGATCTCGGTATCGGCGAGCTCAACGGTCGTCAGGTCGCAGAAGACCTCACGGCCGCTGCTGAGGCGGCGAAGGCCGCTCAACGCGCGGCTGAGCGGGAGGAAGAGCGGAAGCGCGAGCAGGAGCGCGACCGGGCCGAGCGTGAAGAGCGCGATATCCCACTACGCGAGATCGAAGGGCTCGAAGCCGTGCGGCAGGAGCCCCAGCGCCGCCGTGAAGACGAGCGGGCCCGCTCGATCGACCACGATCACGTACTGGAGCGATGACCCCCGGCGGAGACGGACCTACCTTGGTGACCATGACCGACCTCAAAGGCGCCGCTGTCGTGCGGCCACCTGAGCACGTCTCAGCGGTTTTCGGCGCAGTCCGGGAGTGGGAAGCGCAGCACCCGGAGTACGCGCCCACAGGGAACTCCCAGGCGTTTCTGTGGGTTCTCGGCAAGCGTTCCGAAGCCCCGATCACCCGACGCCGCGCGGTCGGTCTACCTACTCGTGAGGAGGTCCAAGCAGAGATCAAAGCATCCGAGGAGCCAGGTAAGTACGGGGTCGCGCAGCGAACAGCTTGGGGCGTGTCCGCAGCGCTTGAGTGGCTGCTAGGAGTCGACGACGCGATCCCCGTACCTGGCGTTCATCGAGAAGGACTCGGGCACCTTGTTGGCGGCCGCGGTCGTATCGTTCGGACCTCTGCCAACGTCACGGCCGTTCTCGACCGTGCTCGGCGTGGCCCTCGTGTGGCCTCGATCGAGTGGCAAACGAGCTGGTGCGAAGGCGTGATTGCCTGCTGTGAGTGGGTTCTCGGCCGCCGCCCGGGCGCGCCCGTCAGCGACCGCCCGCCCGCTCAACCGGGCCTGCCGACCGGAGATGACCTCAGCCGCGAGCTCGCGCCCGTGGAGGACGTGCGGCACCAGCTTGGGCCAGGCCGCCGCCACTCCCAAGGGTACGGCGACGGCGTGCACCAGACGATCCAATGGCTGTTGGGAAGGACCACGGTCGCCCCGGTCGACGAGCGAGGTCTCCCGCCGGCGGACGGCAACTGGTAGCGCCTCGGATACGCGAAAGGCCCGGACTCCTGCTTGGGTTCAGGCCCTTCGCGTTGTCCGTGCTACTCGTTGGGGTCGTGGGGGCAGCCTCGAAAGACGGTCTTGAACCGGGTGATCACGCCGGGCAGCCACCGATCGTGCCAGTCCGCTGCATCCCGGGTACGCCGTTCTTCGGCAAGGTAGGCGTTGAACCACTCGACGTAGAGCCAGCTCAGCTCGTTCACGGCCGCCGGGTGGTGGGGCCAGCACGGTTTCAGAGTCTGGTCCCGAAGGTAGTCGCCGTACTGCGGGATCAGTACCTCGGCTACCCAGGACTGCAGTTCGTCGAGTCGGTCGGCCCGTTCTTCGGGGCTCATCCCCGTCCATGACCACGTCTTTTGCGGCTCGCCCCCGGTGTTGCGTTTGTTCATCCGGGTGAGTGTCTCGGCGATGGCCGTTGTCCGTTCGCGAAGCTCGCTCACCGCGGCGGCTATCGCTGCGAGCTCGCCGACGTGGCGTTCGATCTCGCCGACCTTGGCTGACATGCCGTCCACCCGCGCACCGAGCGCGCCGACGTCGACCGCGAGCATAGTCACCAGGTCGTCGCGTGGGGCCTGCCCCTTGCCGGTGGTGGTGGTCATGGGGTGATCTCCTTTTCGGCGCTGCTGGTGCACGTACGAGGGGCCCGGGCGCACCGCGCGCCCGGGCCCCGATCGGGTCTCACGAGGACGTCTCGTCCTTGGGAGAGCGGTCCCACGGGCGGCGCGGTCGCGCCGGGGTGTCGGCCGGAGTCGCGGGAGGCGTCGGCGTCGCAGCCGGGAACGGGCCGGTCCCAGTGGCCTGGTGGGGTCGCTGAACCGGTAGAGGCTGCGTCACCGGGTCGGGACGTACCTCGGACCGACGCCGGGCGGCGAGCTCGTCGGCCCGAGGACCGCCGGTGATGAGCAAGCCCGGGTTCGGGGCAACCAGCGGACGCGCGGACGTGTGGGGAAGCCTGATCGCTTCTCCCGACCTCGCCCAAGCCTTGAAGTCCTTGCGCTTGTAGACGACCTCAGGGCGGACGATGGTCGGCATCGCCTCCCCCACGATCACCACGGCGCGACCGGGCGGAAGCCTGCGGACGTCGTTCGGGCTGAGGACGTCTA
>NZ_BAAAXV010000003.1 GCF_039535785.1 Nonomuraea helvata | reverse complement strand
ATCGAGGCGCAGGCCGCGCTCAGCAAGGTCGGCGACTGGCTCGGACTGGGCGTGGCGACCTGGTGAACATCTTCAACCCGGAATGGTGATCTTCGGGGGGATGCTGCGGGAGAGATCTACCTCGGGTCGGCGGCGCAGGTGCGTACCCAGCTCGTCCTGCACGCGATGGCGCCGCAGCGGGAGAGGCTGCGGCTGCGCACGTCCTCGCTCGGGGACGCCGCCACGCTGGCGGGCGCGGGCTGAGCTGGCCTTCGCCCACGTCCTCGCCGACCCTCTGGAGGTCCATGGCCCGGGCCAACGCCTGACCGGGACGCTCAGGTGACCTTGGACGTGATGGCCGTCCACGTGTTGCAGAAACCCGTGGCGCCGCCGCGGTAGCCGCGGTCCCTGCCAGAAGGCGAGGTTGCGCGGGCTTGCCGTGGATCGCGCTCTCGTCCGCCCTGCGCACGGCGTCGATCCAGTCGTCCCACTCGATCCCGGGTTGATCGACTCGAGGGCGAGCTGTAGAAGACGCCGGCGAAGCATTCGGCCTGCATCTCCAGCCGGTGGCTCAGCAGTGCCCGCGAGCTGTCCGAAGCGGGCCAGTAACAGCGCGTTCTGCGCGTCCAGCACGCCGATGAGCTGCTGCACGTGGTGCCCCCACTCGTGGGCGACCGAGTGCGCGATGTTCATGCGGAACGGGTCGCGCAGGTCCTGCTTCATGATGCGGATGACGATCGTGCGCTGCCCCGGGCAGTACTGCGCCCCGTGCTGGTGATCTTCCCGCAGACGGAGTCGCTCCCCGTCGTGATCGTGACCTCGGGCGAGGTGTACGTCAGGCCGGCGGCCGCGAACTGGGCGGCCCAGAAGCGTCGGCGCATCCGGCCATCGCCCGGTGGAAGGACTTGAGCGAGGCGACGCTCCCCCCGCGGATCTGCGGATCGCGCACTCCTGGGCGGCCACGTGACCGCCGGTCATCCCCGACAGGCCGGCCTGCGCGATGCTCGACGCCCGCCCGGCCGGCCCGGGAGAAGAGAAGCAGACCCGCGACCAGTCACGTTGGCCCCGCCACCGCGGGCCGCAGCGCGCGGGAGAGCGCGCTTCTCGTCGAGTCCGGCGACGGCGGAGAGCAGGTCGTGCTCGATGCGCTGGCCGCCGGCGCTGCCACGCGCAGCAGCTCCTGCGTCTCGTCAGGGCAGCGCTCGACGCCGGCCAGCAACAGGTCGCCGCAGCGACTCCGGCAGCGCGTCCACCCCCGTTCCCCTCGCTGAGCAGCGCCTCCACGAACAGCGGGTTTCCCTCGCTGCGCGCGTAGATCTGTGTCCATGAACGGCGGGGGACGGCTCCCGCTCCAGATGCTGGCCGCCTGCGCGACGGCCTCCGCTGCGGGTGAGCCGTGCGCAGCTCGGACCCTCACCGCACCCACTCGACCCGGCCCAGCTCGGCGAGGAGGCGGCCGCAGCGGTGGGTGCGGTGCAGCTCGTCGGTGCGGTATGTCACCACGATCAGCAGGCCCGCCGCGCTGGGCTGGTAGCGGACCAGGAACGACAGCAGGTCGCGGGTGGACCGGTCGGCCCAGTGCGCGTCCTCGACGATCAGCAGGGCTGGACGCTCTTCGGCCAGCCGCTCCAGCAGCCCGAGCACCTGCTCGAACAGCCGCGCCCGCGCCTCGGGCCCGTCCTTGTCCGGCTCCCCGAACTCCGGCAGCAGCCGCGCGAGCCCCCGCGTGGTGCCACCGGGGACGAGCGCCGCGACGCCGTCGCGGCCCAGCTCGCGCACGAGCCCGCGCAGCACGGCGGTGAACGGCGCGAACGGCAGGCCCTCGGTGCCCAGCTCCAGACACCCGCCGACGAGCACCAGAACGTCGTCGGCCCGGTCGGTGAACTCCCTGATCAGCCGTGTCTTGCCGACCCCCGCCTCGCCGCCGACGAGCACGGTGGAGGACGCGCCGGCGCGCGCCCTGGCCAGCGCATCGCCCAGAACGGCGAGCTCGCGCGCTCGCCCGACGAACCGAGGGCTGATGGCGTGGATACTCACGCCCTAAGGATGCCATCCGGAGACGACAGAATCCCCCGCCGGTCACCCGGCAAACGCGAGGCGATGGGCTGGCGGGGGCTAGCCGTGGGCTAGCGGAGGACCTTGCGGAAGAACGTGGCGGAGGCCTCGTAACCCAGCGCGTGGTAGAACTCCGGTGCCCGACGCGTGGCCATCGCCACGTATTTGGCCTCACGCGACCGCGCCCAGCGCTCGAACTCCTCCAGGAGGGCCCGCCCGATCCCCTGCCGCCGCGACCCGGACCCGACCATGGCCTCCTCGACCCAGGCCACCGGCCCGTTCGCGAACAGCGTCAGGTGGACGAACCCCAGCAGGTAGCCGTGCACGCGCCCGCCGACGACGGCTGTGAGCAGCAGGGCGTCCTCGTTCGCCAGCAGCTCGGGCAGGGCGGCGTCGAAGGCCCCGCGCTCGGGCCTGAACGTCAGCCCGAACTCGCGGGCCAGCGCGAACACCTCGTCCGCGTCCGCCTTCTCCGCCCTCCTGATGAGAAGATCTTCAGCCGTCATGGAAGATGACACTAGATCTTTCAACCTTCCTCACGCAAACCCCTGGACCTGCCGCTCGCGTGGCGCCTCCGGACCCTCGATATGACGCTCAGAGGTCGCCCAGGCCGAGCTGGCGGGCGATGAGCATGCGCTGCACCTCGCTCGTACCCTCACCGATCTCCAGCACCTTGGCGTCCCGGTAGAAACGCGCGACGGGGAACTCGTTCATGAACCCGTACCCGCCGAACACCTGCGTGGCCTCCCGCGAGTTGTCCATCGCCGCGTTCGACGAGACCAGCTTGGCGATCGCGGCCTCCTTCTTGAACGGCGCCCCGGCCAGCATCTTCTCGGCCGCGTGGTAGTAGGCCAGGCGGGCGGTGTGCGCGCGGGCCTCCATGTCGGCGATCTTGAACTGGATGGCCTGGTAGTGGCCGATCGGGTGGCCGAAGGCCTTCCTGTCCCTGACGTACTTGAGGCATTCGTCCACGCAGCCCTGCGCCAGCCCGACGCTGAGCGCCGCGATGGCGATGCGGCCCTCGTCGAGGGTCTGCAGGAACTGCGCGTAGCCGCGGCCGCGCTCGCCCAGGAGGTTCGCGGCGGGGACGCGGCAGTCGGTGAAGGACAGCTCGCGGGTGTCGGAGGCGTTCCAGCCGACCTTGGAGTACTTCTTCGACACCTGGAACCCGGGCGTGCCGCTCGGCACGAGGATCGTGGAGATCTCCCGCTCGCCGGTGAGCGCGGCCACGCCGACGACGGCGGTGATGTCGGTGCCGGAGTTCGTGATGAAGGACTTCGTCCCGTTAATCACCCATTCGGCCCCGTCGAGCACGGCCGTGGTGCGCATGCCGCCCGGCACGTCGGACCCGCCGCCCGGCTCGGTCAGCCCGAACGCGCCCATCGCCGAACCAGAGGTCAGCTTGGGCAGCCAGTGTCCGCGCTGCTCGTCGGTGCCGAACCGGTAGATCGGCATCGCGCCCAGCGACACCGCGGCCTCGAGCGTGATCGCCACGCTGGAGTCGACGCGGGCCAGCTCCTCCAGCGCCAGGCACAGCGCGAAGTAGTCGCCGCCCATGCCGCCGTACTCCTCGGGGAACGGCAGCCCGAACAGCCCCATGGCGCCCATCTGCCGCACGATGTCGTACGGGAACTCCTCGCGCTCGTAGTAGTCGCCGATCACCGGCGCGACCACCTCGCGGGCGAACGACTCGACGGTCTTGCGCAGCTCTTCGTACTCGTCCTTGAGCATGATCAGCCTTTCGACAGCGCCTGCACGACGCGGGACGGGCTGGGCCGGCCGAGCAACCGCGCCAGCCAGGTGCTGGTGTCCACGAGCTTGCCCAGGTCGAGCCCGGTCTCGATGCCGAGCCCCCGCAGCATCCAGACCAGGTCCTCGGTGGCCAGGTTGCCGGTGGCGGACTCGGCGTAGGGGCAGCCCCCGATGCCGCCCGTGGAGGCGTCGACCGTGGTCACGCCCGCTCTCAACGCGGCCAGGGTGTTGCCGAGCGCCTGGCCGTAGGTGTCGTGGAAGTGCACGGCGAGCCGCTCAGGCCGGCGGAACGCCTCGATCAGCGCGGTCACGTGCCCCGGCGTGCCGACCCCGATCGTGTCGCCGAGCGACAGCTCGTAGCAGCCGAGCCCGAGCAGCCGCTCGCCGACCGAGACGACCTGCGCGATCGGCGTCGGCCCCTCCCACGGGTCGCCGAAGCACATCGACACGTACGCGCGCACCCGCACGCCGCTGTCCAGCGCCCTGGCCACGACCGGCTCGAACATGTCGAACTGGCTGTCCAGGCTCCGGTTCAGGTTCTTGGCGGCGAACGTCTCCGTGGCACTGGCGAAGATCGCGATCTCGTCCACGCCGCGTTCGAGCGCCCGGTCCAGGCCGCGCTGGTTGGGGACCAGCACCGGGTAACGCACGCCGGGCTTCCTGTGCAGCCGGCCGACCAGCTCGTCGGCGTCGGCGAGCTGCGGCACCCACTTGGGGTGCACGAAGCTGGTCGCCTCGATCACCTTGTGGCCGGCGTCCGCGAGCCGGTCGATGAACTCGGCCTTCACCTCGACGGGCACGACCGCGGCCTCGTTCTGCAGCCCGTCGCGCGGTCCGACCTCGTAGACGGTGACCTGCTGCGGCAGACCTTCCATGTGGTACGGCATCTCACAACTCCCCGGTGCTCACCACGGCCAGCACGGCGTCCATGTCGACCGGCTGGCCGGCCTGGACCGGCAGCTCGGAGACCACGCCGTCGCGCGGGGCGGTCACCGTGTGCTCCATCTTCATGGCCTCCACGATGACCAGCGGCTGCCCCTCCCTCACCCGCTCCCCGACCTGGGCCTTGACCACCAGAACGGTGCCGGGCATGGGGCTCCTGACCACGCCGTCGCCCATGTCCGCCGCACCGGGCCGGTCACCGGGGTCGCCGATGAGGTGCCGGGTGAGCGCCCACGCCTCGCCGTCCCTGCCGAGCCAGAGCGTGTCGGCGTGGCGTACGTGGAGGTAGCCGTCGGTACGGCCGCCGATCGTGACCGTCAGGTCCGCACCGCTGTGCTGGAGACGCGCGGGGACGGTCTCGTCGTTCATCCGGATCTCGGCCGACTCGCCGGGCAGGCCGCGGACCTGGACCGCGTGCACGCCGCCTCTGGACTCCAGCCGCCACGTCGTCCAGGCGGGCTCGCCGATCCGCCATCCGTCCGTGACCTCCCACGGGTCGTCGCCCTGGGGCATGGCGTGGAAGGCGAGCGCCGCCGCCGCGAGCACCTCGCCGGGCACCTCCACGGACGGGACCAGCTCGGGAAGCACCCGCTCGACCAGCCCGGTGTCCAGCTCGCCCGCTCGGACGGCCGGGTGCCCGGCGAGGGCCCGCAGGAACGGGATGTTGGTGACCACCCCGAGGACGGCCGTGCGGGCCAGGCCGCGGTCGAGCGTCCTCAGCGCCGACTCCCGGTCCGGCGCCCAGGCGACGACCTTGGAGAGCATCGGGTCGAACTCGCTCCCCACGACCCCGCCTTCGACCAGGCCCGAGTCCACCCGCACGCCGTCACTGGGCTCGCGGAGCACGAGCACGTGGCCGCCGGTGGGCAGGAAGCCGCGCGCCGGGTCCTCGGCGTAGACGCGGGCCTCGACGGCGTGCCCGTCGAGGCGCACGTCCTGCTGCCCGAACGGCAGCCGCTCCCCCGCCGCCACCCGCAGCTGCAGCTCCACCAGGTCGAGGCCGGTCACGAGCTCTGTGACCGGGTGCTCGACCTGCAGCCGCGTGTTCATCTCCATGAAGTGATACGCGCCGGTGGTCCCGTCCACGATGAACTCGACCGTGCCCGCCCCCACGTACCCCACGGCGCGCGCGGCCTCCACCGCCGCCGAGCCCATGCGGGCGCGCGTCTCGGGGCTCACGAAGGGCGAGGGCGCCTCCTCGATGATCTTCTGGTGCCTGCGCTGCAGGCTGCACTCGCGCTCGCCCAGGTGCACGACGTCGCCGTGGGTGTCGGCCAGGACCTGGATCTCGATGTGGCGCGGGCTCTCGACGTACCGCTCGATCAGCAGCGTCCCGTCGCCGAACGCCGCCCGTGCCGTACGGCGGGCCGACTCCAGCGCGTCGGGCAGCTCGGCGGCCGACCGCACCAGCACCATGCCCTTGCCCCCGCCGCCCGCGGAGGGCTTGATCAGCGCGGGGAAGTCGCGCCAGGACTCCAGCGAGTCGCCGGGCTCGGCCCCGCCGGGCACCACGGGCACGCCCGCCGCGGACACGGTGGCCTTCGCGCGGATCTTGTCGCCCATCGCCTCGATGGCCGCGGCGGGCGGCCCGACGAACACCAGCCCGGCCTCGGCGCACCGCCGCGCGAACGCGGCGTTCTCGGAGAGGAACCCGTATCCGGGATGGACGGCCTGAGCGCCCGCGGCGTGAGCCGCCCCGATAATCGCCTCGATATCCAGATATTTCGGCACCTGGAGGGCCAGGTCGGCCTCCAGCACGTGACGCGCCCCGGCGTCCGACGGCGTGTGCACGGCCACCGACGTGATGCCGAGCCGGCGCAGCGTGCGGATGACACGTACGGCGATCTCGCCCCTGTTGGCGATCAGAACACGGTCGAACAACATCGCGTCACATCCGGAAGACGCCGTAACCGGCGGGCTCGAGCGGGGCGTTGGCCGCCGCGGACAGCGCCAGGCCGAGGACGGTGCGGGTGTCGACCGGGTCGATCACGCCGTCGTCCCACAGCCTGGCCGTGGAGTAGTACGGGTTGCCCTGGTGCTCGTACTGGGCCCTGATCGCGTCGGCGTCGGCGGTGCCGACGGTGGTGAGCACGTTGGCGGCCTGCTCGCCGCCCATGACCGAGATGCGGGCGTTCGGCCACATCCACAGGAACCTGGGCGAGTACGCCCGCCCGGCCATCGCGTAGTTCCCCGCGCCGAAGGAGCCGCCGATGACCACGGTGAACTTGGGCACCCGGGCGCACGAGACCGCGGTGACCATCTTGGCCCCGTGCTTGGCGATGCCGCCCGCCTCGTACGCCTTGCCCACCATGAACCCGCTGATGTTCTGCAGGAAGACCAGGGGGATCCGCCGCTGGTCGCACAGCTCGATGAAGTGCGCGCCCTTCATGGCGGACTCGCTGAACAGGATGCCGTTGTTCGCCACGATCCCCACGGGGTGGCCGTGGAGGTGGGCGAACCCGGTCACGAGCGTCGAGCCGTACTCGGCCTTGAACTCCAGGAAGCGCGACCCGTCCACGATCCTGGCGATCACCTCGCGCACGTCGTACGGCTGGCGCGTGTCGCCGGGCACGATCCCGTACAGGTCGCGCGGGTCGTGGCGGGGCGGCTCGGGCGCGACCGTGTCCCAGGGGCGCGGGGCGCGCGGGGCGAGCGTGGAGACGATGTCGCGGACGATGGCCAGCGCGTGCGCGTCGTCCTCGGCGAGGTGGTCGGTGACGCCGCTGGTGCGCGCGTGCAGGTCGCCGCCGCCCAGCTCCTCGGCCGTGACCTCCTCGCCGGTGGCCGCCTTCACCAGGGGCGGGCCGCCCAGGAAGATCGTGCCCTGGCCGCGCACGATGACGGCCTCGTCGCTCATCGCGGGCACGTACGCGCCGCCCGCCGTGCACGAGCCGAGCACGGCGGCGATCTGCGGGATGCCGCGGGCCGACATGGTGGCCTGGTTGTAGAAGATGCGGCCGAAGTGCTCGCGGTCGGGGAACACCTCGTCCTGCTTGGGCAGGAACGCCCCGCCGGAGTCCACGAGGTAGACGCACGGCAGGTGGTTGTGCAGGGCCACCTCCTGCGCGCGCAGGTGCTTCTTGACCGTGATCGGATAGTACGTGCCGCCCTTGACGGTGGCGTCGTTGGCGACGACCACGCACTCGCGGCCCGAGACCCGGCCGACGCCTGTGATGATCCCGGCGGCGGGCGCCTGGTCGTCGTAGAGCCCGGTCGCGGCCAGCGGCGACAGCTCCAGGAAGCGTGAGCCGGGGTCGAGCAGCCCGTCCACGCGGTCGCGCGGCAGCAGCTTGCCGCGTTCGACATGCCGCTTGCGCGAGCGCTCGGGGCCGCCCCGGGCTGCGGCGACCAGGCGCTCGAGCAGCTCGGCGGCGAGCCGCTCGTTGAGCTCGGCGTTGCGTTTGTACGCCTCGCCGCCGGGATCGGCGGCCGACTTCAGCACCGGCCAGTCGCTCATGACTCCCCTCTCATAGCACGAGATGTTAGTCATCATTAACGTAGTCGTCTAGCATGTGAGACGTGACCACCACCGCCCCTACCCGGAATCGGCGCAACAGGCGCGGGGAGATCCTGGAGGCGGCGGCCCGGCTGTTCGCCGCGCGCGGCTTCCACGGCGTCTCGATCGAGGACATCGGCGGCGCGGTCGGCGTCTCGGGCCCCGCGCTCTACCGGCACTTCAGCGGCAAGGACGCGCTGCTGTCGGAGATGCTGCTCGACGTCAGCTCGCGGCTGCGCGAGTCGGCCGTCGCGGCGGTCACCTCCTCCCGGGATCCGCAGGAGACGCTGGACGCGCTGCTCAAGGTGCAGATCACGTTCGCGATCGAGCAGCCGGCGCTGATCACGGTGCACGACAGGGAGCTGGGCAACGTGCCGGAGCCCGAGCGCCGCCAGATCAGGCGGCTGCAGCGGCTCTACGTCGAGGAGTGGGTGACCGTGCTGGCCGAGCTGCACCCCTCGTGCCCGGCCGCGCGGCTGCGGGCCGCGACGCACGCCGTGTTCGGGCTGCTCAACTCCACGCCGCACAGTGCGGGCGAGCTGCCCGCACAGGACATGCGGCCGCTGCTGCACGCCATGGCGCGGGCGGCGATCGGCGCCTCCGTTAACGGTTACTAACTTTCACGGGCCTGTCCGATCCGCCCTTGTTCATGCCAACTATCTAGATATATCGTCAAGATATCTCGATAGTTGGAGGCAATCATGCGTGATCCCGACTTCTGGGATGCTCCACCACCCCCTCCTATGCCGCCGCCGGGGCCGGGCGCGTTCGGCGCGCCCCCGTTCGCGCCGCCCCATCCGCCCCCGCACGGTCCCGGGTTCGGCCCGGCCGGGCACTGGGAGACGCCCGCCCCGCGGGTCCGCCGCGGCGACGTCAGGGCGGCGCTGCTGGCGCTGCTCCTGGAGGGGCCGCAGAACGGCTACCAGATGATCCAGGACATCGAGGAGCGCAGCCGCGGCGTGTGGCGACCCAGCCCCGGCTCGGTGTACCCGGCGCTCCAGCAGCTCGAGGACGAAGGCCTGGCGACCGGCGACGAATCCGGCGGGAGCCGTACGTACAGCCTGACGGAGCAGGGTCGCCGGCAGGCGGCCAGGCACGCCGACGAGGCGCCGTGGGACGAGGTCGCCCGCTCGGTGCCGCAGGACCACCACGAGCTGCGCGTGCTCTGGGGCCAGCTCAACGAGGCCTTCTCCCACCTGGTCCGCACGGCCAGCGACAGTCAGCTGGCGCAGACCAAGGAGCTGATCAAGAAGACCCGCAGATCGATGTTCCAGATCCTGGCGGAGGACTGAATGACCGTGGACGCGGCGATCGTCGTTCGCCAGCTGCAGAAGACGTACGGGAAGGTCGAGGCCGTCAAGGGCGTCGACTTCGAGGTACGGCCCGGCGAGGTGTTCGGCTTCCTCGGCCCGAACGGCGCAGGCAAGACCACCACCATCAGCATGCTCTGCACGCTGGTGAACCCCACCGGCGGCAGCGCCACCGTGGCGGGCCACGACGTGGTGCGGGAGCGCGACGAGGTGCGCAGGAACATCGGCCTGGTCTTCCAGGACCCCACCCTCGACGGCTACCTGAGCGCCGAGCAGAACCTGCGCTTCCACGCCGAGCTGTACGGCGTGCCCAAGAGCATGGTCGACGACCGGATCCGCCAGGTCATGGAGATGGTCGCGCTGTGGGACCGCAAGGACGCCAAGGTGATGACGTTCTCCGGCGGCATGAAGCGGCGCCTGGAGATCGCCCGCGGCCTGCTGCACTCGCCGCGCGTGCTCTTCCTGGACGAGCCGACCGTGGGGCTCGACCCGCAGACCCGCTCGGCCATCTGGGGCTACATCAACCAGCTGCGGCTGCTTGAGGACATCACCATCTTCATGACCACCCACTACATGGACGAGGCTGAGTACTGCGACCGGATCGCGATCATCGACCACGGCGAGGTCGTCGTCATCGACTCGCCCGAGGCGCTGAAGGCCAGCGTCGGCAAGGACCGGGTGCAGATCCAGACGGCCGACGACGCGGCGGCGATCAAGGCGCTGCAGGAGCGGTTCGGCCTGGAGGCGGCCGTGCGCGAGGGCGCGGTGACGTTCGCGGTGGCCTCGGGCGAGGAGTTCGTGCCCAGGCTGTTCGCCGAGCTCGGCATGCCGATCACGTCGGTGAGCGTCTCGCGGCCGTCCCTGGATGACGTGTTCATGTCGTACACCGGCTCCACGATCCGCGACGCCGAGGCCGGCGCCGACAACATGACGTGGATGAGAGCGATGGCGAGGCGATGACCATGGCGACAGAGGCCATCAGCGTCCGCGTGCCGGTGCGCAGCGCCGGGCACGACCTGCGGGCGATCAAGATAGTGCTCCACCGGGAGATGCTGCGCTTCCTCAACGACCGCACCCGCATGCTGTCGATGCTGGTGCAGCCCGTGCTCTGGCTGTTCGTCATGGGCACCGGGCTGGGGTCGCTGGTGCGGGGGTCGATCCCGGGGATCGACTACCGCACGTTCATGTATCCCGGCATGATCTCCATGACCGTAATCATGACCGCGATGTTCTCGGCCGGGTCCATCGTGTGGGACCGCGAGTTCGGCTTCCTCAGGGAGATGCTGGTCGCGCCCGTCTCCCGGGGCGCGATCGTGATCGGCAAGTGCCTGGGCGGCGCCATCGTGGCCACCGGCCAGGGCATCGTCATCCTGGCCCTGGCAGGACTGGTGGGGGTGCCCTACTCGCCCCCGCTCTTCGTGACGCTGCTGGCGGAGATGTTCCTGGCGGCGTTCACGATCACGGCCTTCGGGGTGATGCTGGCCGCCCGGATGAAGAACATGCAGACCTTCTTCGGGCTGATGCAGATGGCGATCATGCCCATGATGTTCCTGTCGGGGGCGATGTTCCCGCTGGCCAACCTGCCCTCGTGGCTGCACGTGCTGACCGTGGTCAACCCGATGACGTACGCGGTGGACCCGCTGCGGGAGGCGGTCTTCTCGTATCTGGACGTGCCCGCGCAGGTGAACGCCGTGCTGAACCCCGGCGTCCGGTGGTTCGACTTCCACGTGCCGGTGGCGCTGGAGATCGGGGTCGTGGCCGCCCTGGGGCTGGCGCTGCTGGGGGTCGGGATCGCGGAGTTCAGGCGGGCGGAATAGCCGCCGTACGAACTGAGGCCCGGGGATGGCGTCCCCGGGCCTCAGCCGTCGATCAGGCGATCAGGCGGTCAGCGCTTCACGCGGACGTAGTCCGAGCCGCTGGTGTCGCCGTAGGCGTCATCGTCGCCGGCGAACACGAAACGCCACCGGCCCGAGTTGTACGCCTTGACCTTGGTGTAAAGGCTGCCGCTCGAGTTCGACCAGGTCGTCTTCACGTACTGCCACTTGTGGGAGCCGGCACGCTTGAAGTAGAGCGCCACCTTGCCGCGGTAGCCCTCCCAGGTGCCCTCGTCGTCGATCTGGAGCTTGCCGGTGACCTTCACGTACTTGCCGCGCTTGACCGGCTCCGGGTACGCGTTGAACTTGATCAGCCGGCTGTCCGCCTTCTCCGGCGCCGGGGCGGGCTGGTCGACCTGGACCCAGTCGGCGCCGCTGACCGAGCCGCGCACGCCGCGGGCGCCCGCGTACTCGGCGCGCCACCAGCCAGAGGTCTGCGCGGTGGCGGAGGCCCAGAAGCGGCCGTGGCTGCCGGTCACGTCGCTGGTGACGTACTCCCACCGGTGCGAGCCGGCGGCCCGGAAGTAGATCGACACGCGCTCGCCGGGGACGCCGTCGCGGCCCTCGACCTGCAGGGCGCCGCCGAACGTGAGCCGGTCGCCCTTGTCCACGGGCTCCGGCCGGGCGTCGAAGCCGACGATCCGGCTGTCGACGTCGCCACGCCTGACGTCGACCCTGTCGGTGTCGCTGACCGAGCCCTTGGCCACGGACGTGCCCGTGAACTCGGCCCGCCACCAGCCGGTCTCATCGGCCCGTACGGCGGCGCTGAACGAGCCGTCGGCGCGGCTCGTCACCTTGGTGACGTGACGGTAGGCGTCGGTGCCGCGCTCGCGAAAGGTGATC
This sequence comes from Nonomuraea helvata, assembly GCF_039535785.1. NCBI lineage: Bacteria > Bacillati > Actinomycetota > Actinomycetes > Streptosporangiales > Streptosporangiaceae > Nonomuraea > Nonomuraea helvata. Next base: position 95,894 of record NZ_BAAAXV010000003.1, on the reverse strand, counting down.
ACGACGGCCTGCCCGCCGTACCCCTTGCCGTCGGCCAGGAGCCGCCCCGAGACCTTGACCAGGTCGCCCTTGTCCACGACGTCGGGACTGGCGCCGAAGTCGACGATCTTGGTGTCGAGCGCCTTCTTGAAGACGACCTCGAACGTGCCGCCGCGTGAGGTGCCGCCGGCGATGGCGAGCCAGCTCCACGTGCCGGCGTTCGCCGAGTCGAAGGACCTGGTGCCGGTCCACCTGGTCCAGTCGCCGTCCTTGGTGGGCGTCAGGTCGACGGGCTTGCCGACGCTGATGTCACCCGGGGGCTTGAGCTGGAGCTCGGCCTTGTCCGTCCCCTTGGTGGCAAAGCGGAACGTGGCCGTGACCGCGCCGTTCGTGACGTCGATCGGGGGACCGGGATTGATCCCCACCCGGGTGACGACCGGGTCCACGGCCGCCGTCGCGGCCGTCGGTGCCAGGACGAGAGCCCCGGCGCCCAACGTGACGGCGAGGGCCGCCACGCGAATGCGTTGCAACATGCGGGTTCCTTTCTGGATACCCCAGGGGTTCAACGCGGCATTGAGGGTGCCACGTATGTCATGGGAGTAGACGTCCGCATCTGCCTAAAAGTTGTGAAATCTGACAAAAAGTTATGAGTAGGGGCAATCGGGCTGGTCAAAAGATGTGGGCGGCGTCCAGCAGACGGCGGCGCCGAACACAGACATAATCGGTGGTGTGGCGCGGGACACAGTTGAGACTCATTTCACCCAAGCGGTTGCGGCGCTGAAGGCGGGCCCCGCACGAGATCCGGGGCTGCCGGTCCACGAGGGCACGTCCCTGACCGGCGAGGAGTGCCTGAAGCTCTTCCAACGCCAGGTCGACAGCCGCCTGCTCGACATCGCGGCCCGCTGGCTGCGCGAGCGGGACGAGGGCTTCTACACGATCGGCTCGGCCGGCCACGAGGGCAACGCGGCCGTCGCGGCCGCCCTGCGGCCCACCGACCCCGCGCTGCTCCACTACCGCTCGGGCGCGTTCTACCTGACCAGGTCGGAGCAGGCGGGCAGGCTGCCCGAGCAGGGCATCCGCGACGTGCTCATGGGCCTGACCGCGGCGGCCGGCGAGCCGATCGCGGGCGGCAGGCACAAGGTGTTCGGCCATCCCGAGCTGGCCGTCATCCCCCAGACCTCGACGATCGCCAGCCACCTGCCCAGGTCGGTGGGCGTGGCGTTCGCCATCGAGCGGGCCAGGGCGCTCGGCGCGCCGTGCCACTGGCAGCCGGCCGACGCCGTCACGGTGTGCAGCTTCGGCGACGCCTCGGTCAACCACGCGAGCGCATTGAGCGGCTTCAACACCGCCTCCTACGCCACCTACCAGGGGCAGCCGCTGCCGATCCTGTTCGTGTGCGAGGACAACGGCATCGGCATCAGCGTCCGGACGCCCAAGGGCTGGGTGGAGGCGGCCGCGCGGCGTCCCGGCATCGAGTACTTCGCCGCCGACGGCTGCGACCTCGCCGAGGCGTACGACGCCGCCGTCCGCGCCGTCCGGCACGTCCGCGAGCACCGCTCCCCCGCTTTCCTCCACCTGTCCACCGTGCGGCTCATGGGACACGCCGGGTCCGACGTCGAGCAGGCCTACCGCACCCAGCGGGAGCTCAGGGCCGACCTCGAGCGCGACCCGCTGGTGCGCACGGCGGCGCTGCTCGTGGAGGCCGGGCTGAGCACGCCGGAAGAGCTGCTCAGGACGTACGAGTCGCAGCGCGAGCACGTGCTGCGGATCGCGCTCGAGACGACGCGCAGCCCGCGGCTCGGCTCCGCCAAGGAGATCATGGAGCCGCTCGCGCCGCGCCGGCCCGAGCTGATCGCGAAGATCAGCCCGATGGCGGCCATGCCCGCGGCCAGGGAGAAGGCCTTCGCCGGGCAGCTGCCCGAGCACGACAAGCCGATGACGCTCTCGCAGGCCATCAACCGCACGCTCGCCGACGCGCTGGCCGTCTACCCCGAGATGACCGTGTTCGGCGAGGACGTCGCCAAGAAGGGCGGCGTCTACGGTGTGACCAGGGGGCTGCAGAAGAGGTTCGGCGCGGGGCAGGTGTTCGACACGCTGCTCGACGAGCAGGCGATCCTGGGGCTGGCGCTCGGCTCGGGCGTGTCGGGGCTGCTGCCCGTGCCGGAGATCCAGTATCTGGCCTACCTGCACAACGCGCTCGACCAGATCCGCGGGGAGGCGGCCACGCTGTCGTACTTCTCGCGCGGCTCGTACACCAACCCGATGGTGGTGCGGGTGGCCGCGTACGCCTACCAGAAGGGGTTCGGCGGGCACTTCCACAACGACAACTCGGTGGCCGCGCTGCGCGACATCCCCGGCCTGGTCATCGCCTCGCCCGCGCGGCCCGACGATGCCGCGGCCATGCTGCGCACCTGCCTGGCGGCGGCCCGTACGTGCGGCTCGGTCTGCGTGTTCCTGGAGCCGATCGCCCTCTACCACACGCGTGACCTGTTCGAGGAGGGCGACGGCGGCTGGCTCGCGCCCTACCCGCCCCCCGGCCGCTGGGCGGAGACGCACGTGCCCATCGGGCGGGCGCGCTCCTACGGCGACGGGCGCGACCTGACGATCGTGACGTTCGGCAACGGCGTGCGGATGAGCCTGCGGGCCGCCGTACGGCTGACCCAGGAGAACGTCGGGTGCCGCGTCCTCGACCTGCGCTGGCTGGCTCCGCTGCCGAAGGAGGACCTGCTGCGCGCCGCCGAGCTGACCGGCAACGTGCTGATCGCCGACGAGACCCGGCACACCGGCGGCGTCTCCGAGGCGATCGTGGCGGAGCTGGTCGACGCCGGGTTCACCGGGCGGATCGGCCGGGTGACCTCGGCCGACAGCTTCATCCCCCTCGGCAAGGCGGCCGACCACGTGCTGCTGTCGGAGGACGAGATCGAGCAGGCGGCGCGCAAGCTACTGGGATGAGCGGACCACGGCTCCGCGGACGCACACCGGCTTGGACCAGGCGACCGTGGAGTTCTTCGAGATCTGGAGCGGCACGCCCACCAGGAAGCAGTAGCCCTTGCCCGGGTCCAGGCCCGCGACCCGGGTCTCGGTGGCACCCTGGCCCAGGGCGGTCAGAGGGTGCTCGCCCTTCTTGACCGGCGAACGCTGGAGGACCACGGGATAGCGGCGGGCGCCGGCCGGGAGCGTCCACGTCAGCTCGACCAGGGTGCCCCCGTCCTTCGCCTTGAGGCCGCGCGGCCTGAGCGCGGCTATGGACCGCTTGTCGATGGTGGTGCCGGTGTCCTCGATGACGGGCTCGGACGTCTTCGGCTGGGCACTCCGCGGTGTCTCGGGCTTCCTGAGTGAGACGTAGAGCGCCGCGCCCGTGCCGCCGATCACGACGGCCGCCACCGCCGCGCCGACCACGAGACCCCGCCGCAGGCGCGCCCCGCCGGGGGGCTCTGTCTCCCCGCCCTGCACGTGTCGGTTGGTGGCCGCCGCGGGCACGCCCGGCTGCCCGGACGCCATGTGGCCCTGCCCCGCCCCCTGGAACCCGACCTGCCCCGTCCCCTGGAGCCCGTGCTGACCCGTCCCCTGGGGTACGTGCTGCCCCGGGCCACCGCCGGCCGGCGGCTGCGTGCCCGGGTACGCGTCCGGCGCCGGGCGGGCGGCGGCGGGCAGGTGGTTGCCGGTGGCCGGGAACGAGGAGGAGCCGGTGGGCGGGTCTTCGACACGGGTCCGGGGGAGGGTGGAGAGCGACGGCCCGGGGCCGGGGTCCTGACCCACCAGGTCCGTCACCGGCAGGCCCAGCTCGGCCTGGACCTCCTGCAGCCTCCGGGCCAGCTCGCGCGCGGAGCCGTACCGGTGCTCCGGCTGCTTCGACATCGCCCGCAGGATCGTCCGGAGGACCGGCGGCGGCACGTCGGAACGGTTGATCGGGGGCGGCTCGATGGCGAGCACCCGGTACATGAGGGGCGCGATCGACGGGTCCGTCGGGTTGTGGAAGGCGGGCTGGCCGGCCAGCAGGTGGTAGAGGGTCGAGCCGAGCGAGTAGATGTCGGTCGATGCGGAGTGGGGCTGGCCGGTGAGCACCTCGGGGGCGGCGTGCAGCGGGGTGAACGCCTGCGACGTGGCCGAGACCTCCGAGGAGTCGACGACCCTGGCCACGCCGAAGTCGGCGATGGCGAGCTCGCCGTACCGGGAGATGAGGATGTTCTGCGGCTTGATGTCGCCGTGCAGGACCCCCGCCTCGTGTACGGCGGACAGCGCCCCGGCGAGCTTCACCCCGGCCCGCAGCACGTCGGGCACCGGCAGCGGCCCCTCCTTGCGGATCTTGTCCCGCAGCGAGCCGTTCTCGAAGAAGTCCATCGCGATGTACGGCTTGCCCGAGCGGGTGACGCCGGTGTCGAAGACGGTCACGACGTTGGGGTGGCCGGTGAGGCGGCCCGTGAGCTGCAGCTCGCGCTGGAACCTGCGCATCGTGCGCTGGTCGACCCGGTCGACCGACAGCACCTTGAGCGCCACGACCCGGTCGAGGCGCTCCTGATAGGCGCGGTACACGACGGCGAATCCGCCCTGGCCCGCCTGATCGAGTACCCGGTAGCCGGGCGCGTCCTCGGCTGGCAGCACGGCACTCCCCCCTGTTACAGGCGAGTTTAGTGCGAATTTTCGAGATTAGAGGGGATTCATGAGGTACGCCCCGAAGACCGCGGACACGACCGATACCAGCAGGAAGAAGAACACGTAGAACCCGCCGGGCAGGAACGTCAGCCTGGCCAGCTGGTCGGCGTCGGAGTCTCTCGCCTGCCGCCTGCGCCGCTTGCGCTGTAACTCGATGATCGGCCTGATCCCGCCCAACAGCAGGAACCAGACCGCGACGAGCGCGACGACCTGCTGGACCTCGGCCGGCGCGTACATGATCAGGGCGAAGACGGCGCCGCCGGTGGCCAGCAGGATCAGCGCGCCGTACAGGTTGCGGATCAGGAGCAGCATGCAGACCAGGAACAGCAGCACGCCCCAGATCAGCAGCGTGATGTGCCCCTTCTCGGTCAGCCAGGCGGCGGCAAGCCCGAGCAGCGACGGCGCGAGATAGCCGGCGAGCGCGGTCAGCACCATGCCGGGCCCGGTGGGCCTGCCCCTGGTCAGCGTCACGCCGGAGGTGTCGGAGTGGAGGCGGATGCCTTCGAGCTTGCGCCGGGTGACCAGCGCCATCAGCGCGTGGCCGCCCTCGTGGGCGATCGTGATCAGGCCTCTGGACACCTGCCAGGGCATGCGGAAGCCGACGAGCACGAGCGCGGCCAGAGCCGAGACCCCCACGACCCAGGGGTCGGGGTCAGGCTGAACCTTGATCAGGTGGGCCCAGAGCTGTTCCATCGAGGAGAAACCCTATCCGGGTAAAGTCTCGTCCGTGGCCACAGAACAACATTCTGACGCCCAGGTGCCGGACTGGTGGCGGGGGCTGGGCCTGCCCGGCCTGATCGACCTGCACGTGCACTTCCTGCCGGAGCGGATGGAGCGCCGCGTGTGGCACCACTTCCGGCACGGTGGCCCGCTGATGGGGAACGGCTGGAAGATCGAGTACGGGTGGCCGGTGGAGGAGCGGGTCGAGCGGCTGCGGGCGATGGGCGTACGGAAGTTCCCCGCTCTCGCCTACGCCCACAGGCCCGACATGGCGGCCGACCTCAACACCTGGACACTGGATTTCGCCCGCCGTACACCTGAATGCCTTCCTTCGGCGACGTTCTACCCCGAGCCTGGGGTCGTGGCGTACGTGCGCCGAGCGCTGGAGGACGGCGCCCGGATCTTCAAGGTGCACCTGCAGGTCGGCGGGTTCGACCCGCGGGCCGCCGAGCTGGACGAGGTCTGGGGGCTGCTGGCGGACGCGGGCGTGCCGGTGGTGACGCACGCCAGTTCGGTGCCCGTGCCGGGCGGCCACATCGGGGCGGAGCCGATCGGCGGGGTGCTGCGCAGGCATCCGCGGCTGCGGGTGGTGATCGCGCATCTGGGGATGCCGGAGTACGACCCGTTCTTCGAGCTGGCCGCCCGCTACGAACGGGTCATGCTGGACACCACGATGGCCTTCACCGACTTCGCCGAGGTAGGTATGCCGTTCCCCGCGCGATTGCGGCCGCCGTTGGTTGAACTTGGTCTTTCCGGGAAAGTGGTGCTCGGCACTGACTTTCCAACAATTCCCTACCCCTACGCCCATCAACTGGACGCCCTCGCCCGGCTGGGGCTGGGGGATGACTGGTTGCGGGCAGTCTGCTGGGACAACGGCGCGGCCGTGGTCTGATAGGAAGGTGAACGATCAGCACGTGGCGCTCATCCGCGCTTTCTTCGACGCCCTGGGCCGCGCGGACCTCGCGGCCATGGAGCGCTGCTATCACCCTGAGGTCAGCTTCGGCGATCCGATCTTCCTGGAGGTCGAAGGGCGCGACAGGGTGATGAGGATGTGGCGGCTCCAGCTCGGCGTGCGCGACGGGCTGAAATCCGCATATCGTGACGTAACGGCCGACGATTACACCGGGAGCGCGCACTGGACGTCGCGGTACACGTTCGCCAGCACGGGGCGCGAGGTCGTGAACGAGATCGACGCGCTGTTCAGGTTCGAGGACGATCTGATCGTCCGCCATCACGACGAATTCGACTTCAAGCGCTGGTCGAAGATGGCGCTCGGGAGGCCGCACGGGCTGCTGTTCGGGTGGACGCCGATGTGGCGCAAGACCATCAGGGACCGCGCCGCACAACGACTCGACGAGCTCTCGTAATTCCAGGAAGTGAACCATGGCCAGGGTGAAGGGCTTCAGGCGCAGCGGTGAGGTACGCGAGGAGGCGCCTGAGCACTCGATGGACCCGCGCGCCGCAGAGGAGCGGCCGTACCGGCCGACCGTCATCGACAACGCGATCTACCGGAGCGGCGAGCGCGTCGACAACCCCGGCTCGCTCGCCGACGCCTTCGAGCGGCTCAAGCAGATGCCGGAGAGCATGGCCTGGATCGGCCTCTACCGGCCGAAGGAGTGGGAGCTGGTCAAGCTCGGCGAGGAGTTCGAGCTGCACGAGCTGGCGCTGGAGGACGCCATCGTCGGCTCCCAGCGGCCCAAGGCCGACCGCTACGGCGACACGCTCTTCGTGGTGCTGCGCGCCGCTCGCTACCTGGACGATGTGGAGGAGGTCGCGTTCGGGGAGGTCCACGTCTTCGTCGGGCCCAACTTCGTGATCACCGTGCGCCACGCGGAGGCGCCCGACCTGCAGGCCGTACGCAAGCGCATGGAGTCGGACCCCGAGCTGCTCCAGCAGGGCCCGCAGGCGGTGCTCTACGCCATCCTCGACGCGGTGGTCGACGGCTACGCGCCGGTGGTGGCCGGCCTCCAGAAGGACATCGAGGAGATCGAGGTCCAGGTCTTCGGCGGCGACCCCTCGGTGTCGCGGCGCGTCTACGAGCTGTCCGGCGAGGTGATCGAGTTCCAGCGGGCCACGGCACCGCTGGTGGGCATGTTGCACGCGCTCATCGCAGGGGCGCCCAAGTACGGCGTCAACGACGAACTGCAGAGCTACCTGCGTGACGTGGCCGACCACGCGATCACCGTGGCCGAGCGGATCTCGTCCTTCCGGACGATGCTGCAGAACATCCTGGTGGTCAACTCGACGCTGGTGACGCAGGCGCAGAACGCGGAGATGGCCCGGATGACGGAGGCGAGCATCCAGCAGGGCGAGGAGGTCAAGAAGATCTCCGCCTGGGCCGCCATCCTCTTCGCCCCGACCCTGGTCGGGACCATTTATGGGATGAACTTCGACTTCATGCCCGAAACGCATTGGGTGTTCGGGTACCCGTTCGCGATCGTGCTGATGGCGGCCGTCTGCTTGACGCTTTACTTGGTCTTCAAGAGGCGGAACTGGCTCTGACGCTGGGCTGGGGTCAGTCGAAAATCTCCTCGACCGTAGTGGCTTCGAGCGATCGATCGAGCCAGCTTTCGAGGACGGTGCAATCCGTGCACGCCTGAATTCGCTCCCGGACCGACTCTGTGACGGGTAGCCCCCGCGCCGCCAGAACTGTCAGCAAGGCTCGCGCCCGGCCGCGGGCCTCGGCCTCGACCCGTCCCTCGGCCCGGAACATCTCGGCGAGCTCGGACCTGAACCGATAATTCCGCATGGTCATCAGACGTCTCCGTCGAAGAGCTCTTCAGCGGTGGTGACTTTGAAGGACCGGAGGAGCCAGTTCTCCAGAAGGGTACGATCCGTGCAGGCCATGATCCGCTCCCGAATCGACTCCGTGACAGGCACGCCGCGATCCTCCAGGATCATCAGCACGGACGCCGCCTTGCCCTCGTCTCGGAGCATCTCGGCAAACTCGGACTTGAAGCGATAGTTCTGCATGGCCATCAGACGTCTCCAGATCTGTCGGGCGTTGGTGTCTCCGAGACCTATTTCCGTTTGTTCGGCGATGTACTTGGCGGTGTCGGTATCGATCGTGGTCAGCGCGACGTCCAAGGCTTTCAGTATGGCATCGACCTTGGGAGATCGCGCGTGTGTGAGCGCCGAGTACATGGTGAGCACCGCGTCCGTGCACGCTTCGGCGGTGTCAGTGATCGCGGGCACGATGTCAGGGCCGAGCACGATGGGATGCACGACGAGGGAGGGATGGCCGGCCAGGCCGATCGGCTTCGGCTCACGGGCCCACCGGGCCGTGGCCAGGTCCTGACAGATCACCATGAGAGTCACCTGACACTCGAACTTGATGTGCGCGTAGCTGATGTAATAAGCCCACGCGGAAATCTTGTCGTTGTCGCTCTGTGACTGTGACTCGCTGATGACGACGTGCTTGCCGCCGAATCGGGACGTGAACATCATCACCGAGTCGGCACGCCGCTCGATCGGCGATATCTCCGTCATGTCGGTATCGACTACGGCGATTTCGCTCGGGGTCGGGAAGTCGATGTTGAGCATTTTGAAGGCATGGGCATAAAGCTCCGGTTTGTCGCGGAATATGCGATGGAGCGCCTCGTGCTGCGAGGAAGGCATGTGCGAAAAGTTACCACTCGATGACTCTCTGTTCGCACGTGTTTCGAAAACAACGTCACCACAGAGCCGCGATCACAAGGCCCACCACGATCAACGCCGCGAGGGCAACACGAAGAGCTGCGGACGCGTTCACCGGACAACGCCTCAGCCGTCGAGGCCGGCGTGCCGTTCCAGGCGCTCGAGGCGCTGCGCGATCGACTGCAGCTCGTTCTTGACCACGGTGGCCAGCGCCGCGAGCTGATCCCCGCCCTGGGCGGCAGGGCCGCCCTGCTGGGTCTGGGCGCGGAGGTGGACGTAGCCGGCAAGGGCCGCGGTCACGGCGCGCCGCGTGAGCCTGGGGTCGGCGCCCAGCGCGCGCAGGACCTGGCCGGCGGTGCCGTCCGGCTCGGCGACCAGGCCCAGCAGGAGGTGTTCGCAGCCGACGTAGTTGTGGCCCAGCGAGGTGGCCTCCGTGACGGCGAACTCGAGCGCGTTGGCCGCCGGGCCGCTGAAGCTCTGCGGCGTCTCGGTGCCCGCCGCGGCCTGGTGGCGCTGCGCGAGGTCGCGTTTGACCTGTTCGGGCTGGATGTCCATGACGGCCAGGACGCGCAGCGCCAGGTTGGCGCCCTCGCTCAGCATTCCGCCGAGCAGGTGCTCGGTCCCGACGCTCGCGGCCCCCTCGGCGCGGGCCTGTTCGGCGGCGAGCTTGAGCACGGTGCGCGCCCGCCCCGTCAGGTGGGTCAGCGCGCCCGTCGGCTCCTCCAGGTCGAGATCCGCCAGGACGGTCTCCCTGATGGCGGTCACCCTGCGCACCGCCTGCTCCAGCGCTCGCTGGCAGACGGCCGACACCGGCACGCCGGCCTGCTTGACGGCCTCCGCCAGTTCGTCCGGCAGGTAAACGTTGATCTTTGGCATGACCCCACCATAACCCCATAGGGGGTACATCACAAGATGTACGGCCGGTGGAGCGTGACGGGGCCGCCCGGGGTGTGGACGGTCAGCGTGTCGTCCGAGACCGACACGCGGGGGTCGGCGGCGCCGGGCACGATCACGGTGAGCACGCCTGCCGCGGGAGGCGACAGCACGGTCACCACCTCGGCGGTACGCAGGTAGCCCGTCGAGATCAGCCCCGGCCGCACCGCCATCCCCGGCCCGGGGAACTGCAGAAGTGTCACCCGCCAGTCCCCCGCCCCGAGCACCACCGCGCCGTCGCGGCGCGCGACCACCTTGAGCGAGGGGTCGAAGTGCCAGAGGCTGCGCAGGGTTCCACGGGCGACGGAGTCGTGCACGGCCATCAGGTCGGGCCCGTGGTCGACGCGGACGCGCCGGGTCCTCTCCGGCCCGTAGGCGTCGTCGGCCAGCTCGAAGCTCTGGCACGACGGCCCGACGGACGAGCCGACGAGCCGCGTGGGGGTGCCGGGGCGGAAGACGCCCTCCGCGATCGGCACGTTGTGCGCCTCGGGTGAGCGGGTCCATTCCGCGTACCCGGTCCGCTCGTAGGAGTGGAACCCGGCCTCGACCAGGATCCGCCGGCCCTGGGCGCTGTAGGTGACGCCCAGGTGGTCCTCGTGCCCGTGCAGCCGCCGGCCGGGGCCGAACCTGATCGAGTAGAAGGCCGAGCCCGGGTCGTCCCAGGCGGTCCTGCCGAAGACGTACCCGCCGTCGAACACCCGCACCACCGGCCCCTCGTGCGGAAAGCCGTCCGCGCGGGCGTCGGCGGGGCTGTCGCCGATGGGGGCGAGGCAGCCGTCGGGCTGGGTGGCGTGCGCCACGTACGCCTCCAGCGCCTTCCGCCGGGCGATCAATGCCTGAGGCGGCTCCGCGCCGCTCTCGCCGATCGCCCGCAGCGCCACGCCGAGCCGGCGGTGCACGTACAGGCCGTAGCGGGGGGCCTGCTCCTGGAGCACGCCCTGTTCGTCGATGGCCAGCTCGGCCGAGGCGGTCATCCTGCGGACGGCGAGGTCGCGCCAGCGCGCCCGGCCGAGCCGGCAGCCGACCACCAGCAGCGCGATGTCCTGGTCCAGCCCGTGGTTGTGGCCCGCGCGGTAGAGGGCGGAGTCGGCCAGGATCTCGCCGTGCTCGGCCAGGCTCTCCCAGAGCAGCGGGGTCCGCACGTGCTCGCTCAGGCACACGAGCGCCGGGGCGCGTAACGCGACCGCGTGCTCGGCCCACGCCCACGGGCTGATGTGGGGGCGGCCGCGCGGGTTCCCGCGGATCCACTGCTCGGCCAGGTCGGAGGCCCGGTCGAGGTACGCGCGATCGCCCGAGCGCTCGTACTCGGCGACCAGGCGGCCCATCCAGCGCAGCGCGTGCAGGTTCAGCGCCCAGGAGCGGTTGCCGTGCGGGTTCGCGGTCCAGTCGACGTCCGTGCCCAGCTCGACCGGCGGCCGGCCGACGAACGTGACCTGCCCTCGCATCACCTCCTCCACCTTGATCGCGGGAAACTGGTCGCTCAGGCAGATGGCCCTGCCTGAGGTCGTGCGGGCACGCCAGAACACGTCGTGGCTCCTGTTTCAGGGCGCGCGAAACCCACGCGCCGCCATCGTCGTCGTCAGAAGGTGCTAGCGGGGGCCTCGGTCGGTCCAGCCCGCCTCGATCACGCGCTCGCTGCGCGGGGACGGCCTGCTGTCGGTGCAGGAGAGCACCTGCGAGGTCTCCGGGTCGATGACGAGCGTGCGCCGGACGCCGCTGGGCAGCTCGTACGAGAACGCCTCACCGCGACCGCTCGCCCCCAGGTAGCGCACCTCGGGCAGGTCGGCCAGCGCGCGGTAGGCGGCGGCGCGGACCGCGGGCGGGGACGGCTTGGTCCACAGCAGGCCGCTGAGCGCGTCGGCGAGCAGGCCCTGGGCGTCCGGGGGCAGCATCGCGGCCACCCGCTCCCTGAGCGCCGCCGGGTCCGCGGGAAGCCTCTGGATCTGCTCGAACGTCAGGTCGCGCCCCGCCATGCTGAACGGCGACCCGCTGGTGACCGGCGCAACCCGGCCCCCGTCGGACGTCCATGCCCGGCCGTCTCTGGTGGCCCAGAGCTCGGACACCTCGTCGCCGTCCCGAACCTTCTTGATGTGCCAGTACGTCCCCCCGGCGGCGGGCCCCGAGGCCGCGCTGGTGGCCGCCGCCAGCAGCACGGAGCGTCCGGAGACGTGCGGCTCGTGAACGGGGGGCTGGTGCAGCACGAACGCCAGCGCGGCGGCCGCCGCGACGACCGGGACCAGCAGCCACGACAGCCGCCGGCGCCGGCGCCTGGCCGTCACGCGCCGCCACACCCTGGCCTGAGCGTGCGGGTCCGCCTGCGGCGTGCCGTACAGCTCCCTGATGCGCTCCAGGTCATCCATGGACTAGCACCTCCCCGAGCTGGGCGCGCAGCTTCTTCCTCGCCCGGCTCAGGCGGGACCCGACGGTGCCGTACGGGATGCCGAGCGCGGTGGCGATCTCCTCGTGGCTCAGCCCGGCGAGCGCGACGAGCAGCAGGACGTCGCGGTCGCGGCGGTCCAGCTCGGCCAGGGCGGCGGCCAGCTCCGGGCGCAGGCTCTGGGCGCTGACGCGGACCGCGACCGAGTCCTCGTGCCCGGGGGACTCCGGCTCGGGGCCGCAGCGTCCGAGCGCGCGCAGGGTGCGGGCCTCCAGGCGGCGGTGCTTGCCGATGAGGTTCGTGGCGATCCCGTACAGCCAGGCTCGCACGCTCGCGCGGGACGGGTCGTAGTGCCCGCGTTTGCGGAACGCCGTCAGGAATGTCTCGGCGACGACGTCCTCCGCGTTGTCCGGGCCGAGCCGCTGGGCGACGTAGGCGTGGATCTCGCCGAAGTGGGCGTCGAACGCCTCGGCGAACCCCTCCCCGTCCAGGGCGCCGGGCGCGCGGGCCGCCCAGGGCACCTGGGTCGCGATCGTCTCCCCCGTCATGTGCAACCTTCCGACATATCAGTGGTCATCTGTTATCACCCGATACGCCGGATCACTTTCACGCCGCGGTCATTGCAGGAAGCGGCGCACGTCGGCGATCTCGCCGGCGACCTCGGCGGCGATCTCGGCGGCGATCTCGGCGTCGAGGAGACCTCCGGGAAGCTCGTCGAACGGCTCCACGCTCACCTGCGCGCCCCTCCGCCCCCACACGCCCCTGATCACGCCGCCCACCAGCACGACGGGCCGCAGCACGCCCCCGCCGGGGAACACCTTCCGTGCGTGCTCGGCCGCCAGGATCGGGTCGCGGCTGCGCCAGCCCATCAGGTACTCGTCGAAGGCGGGCGCCAGCCGTACCACCGGCTTCTCCTCGGCGGGCGGCGGGCCGGCGGCGCTCAGGCTCCAGGCGGCGCGGGCCTCGCCCAGCGGCAGTCCCGACCAGGCGGCCAGGTCCTCGGGCTCGGCGGGGTGGTGGGCGCGGCGGTAGCGGGTGGCCAGCTCCCTGAGCGCCCGGTCGCGGTCGGGCTCGGGGGCGATCGGGGCGCCCAGCCAGTCGGCGGCGTGCACGTACGTGGGCTTGCCCCGGCGGAGCGGGCCCAGGACGGCCAGGCCGTGGTACGCGGCCAGCGCCACCAGGTGCACGACGCCCTGGCCGCGGGCCCGGCCTGCCAGGCGCTCCTCCAGCTCGGCCTTGGTGAGCGGGCCCTGATCCTCGAGGGCGCGGCCGATGAGCGCGGGCAGGTCGTCGCCGGTGACGCCCTCCTCGCGGAGGCGGCGCAGGGTGTTCGTGGCGCGCCGGGTGAGGGCGTGCAGCCAGGGGAGGTCGTCGGCGTGCACGAAGTGCAGCGTGCCGCGCGGGCCCCAGGTCCTGACGATCTCGCGTCCGTGCCAGGCGGCCTCGACGTCCTGCCTGGTGAGGGTGGCGGAGCGGGCGCGGAAGGCGAGCAGGGCGGCGGGGACGTCCTGGGCCTGCATCGCCCCCAGCCGCCTGACGACCTCGCCCGCGGCCAGGCCCGGCGGGCGGTGCAGGAGCTGGGCCTCGACGCTTCTCATGGGCGCATCATCGCAGGAGGAGGCGGTTGAGCAGGCGGGTGGTGAGAGGCGTCCTGGCGCGTACGGCCCTGCGGATGGCGTCGCTGCGCTGCCAGGCCGCGGTGGCGGCGTCCTCGGTGACGGCGTCGGGGGCGTACCTGACGAAGTTGGAAATTTCCGCCAACGCAAAGATGTGTGGCGATATTTCGGCTGATTGCCGGGCGACGACGTCTGCGGCGGTCAGGGCGTCCTCGCCCTTCAGGCCCAGGTCGTCGCACGTCTGCCGCCACGCGCCGAGCACCCGCTGCTCGGGCCCCTGGGCCCGGCGGCGTCTGCGCCTGCGCCACCACGGCAGCGCCACCACCACGCCCGCGTACGCCGCCAGCAGCGCCCCGCCCGCCACCGACACGACCACCCACGTCGCCGGGCCGCTCTCGGGCTCCCCACCGTTGCCCGTGGCCTGCGGCTGAGACGTCTTCGGCCGGTCGCTCCCGCCCTGCGTGAACTCGCCCTCCAGCTCCTCGCTCTCCTCGATGGCCGATGACACGACGTCATGGTCGTCCTTGGCGCCGCTCCGGCCCGGCGTGGGGTAGAACGGCCGCCAGCCCAGCTTGTCGAACTTGATCTCCGCCCACGCCATCACATGCCCCGACTTGACGTGGTACATCCCGCCGGACGCCTCCCCCGGCCGGAACCCCACCACCACCCGCGAGGGCAGCCCGAGCGTCCTGGCCATGAGCGCGAACGCGGTCGCGAACTGCTCCGACGTGCCCCGATGCGTCGTCTGCAGGAAGAACTCCAGCCCCTTCAGCGAGTGCCCGGGCGGCGCGGTGACGTCGTAGCCGGCGTTGGTGCGCAGGTACTTCTGCAGCCGGTACGCCTGCGTGATCGGCGTGGTCGCGCCCTTGGTGGCCTCCTGGGCGAGCTTGCGGAACAGCCGCTGCTGCGGTCCGGCGGGGAACGCGGTCAGGCCCGGGTCGTGCACGGGCGTGGCCGCGAGCAGCTCGTCCTTGGTCGGCTTGGGGACACGCGAGGTCACCTCGTAGCCCGTCCCCTTGGCGGGTCTCTCGGCCGCCAGCAGCGCCCCGCTCTCGGGGTCCACCGCCAGCCCTCGTACGCCGCTGACCTGCTCGGGCCGCTCGGCCGCGGGCAGCCAGGTGCCCGGGAGGCCGACGAACGTCACCTTCTGGCGTACGACGTCCACCTTGCCCGTCCAGTCGCCTTCGGGGACCCGGCCGCCGGTGGGCTGGAAGCGGGCGCCGGTGGTCCACCGGACGCCGTCGTACCGGTCGAGCACGGCCAGCCGCCAGTTGAGTGGCTTGTCGGCCTTGACGGTGAACAGCTCCCTGTCGGGAATCTGCAGCCACGCCGAGACCCGGTCCAGCGGGCTGACGCTGTCGACGCGTGCGGGCGGGGGGAGGTCGGCGTCGTCGCGGGGGTTGTACGGGCGGGCGGCGATCGGCAGCAGCGGGCCCACGACCAGCGCCAGCGCGGCCAGCGCGGCGGCGGCCGGCAGCCCGGCGAGCAGCCAGACCGGGGAGCGGTCCTCGCGCAGGATCGCCAGGGCGGCAATGAGCACGAACAGCGCGCCCGCCACCGGCAGGTTCGACCCCTCGCCGTCCACGCCCAGGAGCAGCGCCGCGCCGAAGACGAGGAGGGCGGGGACGGCGGCCGCGATCCTGGTGCGGGTCCTCGCCATGGTCTCGGCCCCGATGGTGGCGGCCGCCCAGACCAGGGTGTGGACGAGGACGAGGAGGTGCGGCTCGGGCTGGGCGGGGAGGAGGGTGGTGAGCAGGGCGGGCCACGAGTTCGCCACGTCGGCGAAGACGGTCGGCTGGAGGCCCTTGTAGAGAGGGACGGTGCCGGCGAGCCAAAGAACCAGGTCGAGGGCCAGGGCCAGCCACAGGGGGCGCCTGCGGACGAGCGCGGCGACCACGGCGGGGGCGATGGCCGCCGGGACGACGGCGATCAGGAGCTCGGTGCCGGGGAAGACGCGATGGAACCCCCAACCTGCCGTGCCCGCGATGGCCGCCACCAACGCCAACCCGGCCAACCGCCGCCACAACGCCGCCTCATCCCGACCGCGCCGCGACGCCCTGGACGGTGCACCGGCCGCGCTCGGCGGCGCCGCCGGGGTCCCCGGCCAAGGGGGCGATGGCGGCCCGCCGTACGTGCCCGGCGGGTCAGGAGCATGGCGGGTCATCGGGCCCCCCACGTGAGCGGGAGCGCGTCCAGGGAGTCGACCGGGAGGACCCGGACCCCCGGGACCGCGACCGGTCCGCCGGGACCGACGTACACGCAGATCACCCGGTCGAAGCGCCGGCGCGCACCGGCCGCGCGGCCGGCCTCCTCGGGGTCCACCGTGACCAGCACCAGGGAGCCGCCCCCACGTGCCAGCCGCAACGGCTCCGTGACGCCTTCCGTGCCCGCCCGTACCAGGGCCAGGCGGTCCAGCACGCTCTCCGGGTCCTTGACGTCCGGGACGGGGCCGTCACCGGTGAGGAGGCGTACCGGGAAACCGGCCCTGGCGGCGGCCAGTGCGACCGAGGCGGCGGCGTCCACGGCCAGCTCCGTGAGGTCCCGGGTGTCCAGGACCACCGTGGTGGTGGGCAGGCTGGCGTCGATGAGCTGGCGGACCATGAGCGTTCCCGTGCGGGCGCTGGAGCGCCAGTGGACGTGGCGCAGGTCGTCGCCGACCACGTACTCGCGCAGGGTGTGGAAGGTGACCGTGCCGCTCGGCGCGCCGTCGCTGGTGGGGCCCTCCAGGTGGTGGGCCTTGCCGGACGGGGGGACGGGGAGCGCGACCGTGCGGGGCCGTACCAGGAGGGTGACGGGCGACCCGTACGACCTGACGCGGCGCGTGAGCCCGAACGGGTCGGCCCGGACCAGCAGCAGCGGCCCCACCGGGATCTCGCCGCGGACGTCCGTCGGCAGCGGGTACGACACCGTGCGCACCCCGCCCTTCGGCAGCCTGGGCAGGTCCACGGTGTGCTCCGACGCGCCGATCCGGTCCTGGGCCCGCAGGCCGGACAGGCCCCGGCGGCCGAGGTTGACGACGTTCAGGACGGCCACGGCGGCGTCCCCGCGCGGCACCTTCAGCGGCATGACCTCTCGCCGCACCTCCAGCCTGGGCCTGGGGGCGGTCCAGGCGAGCGCGGCGGCCAGCGCGAGCAGGCCGCCGGTGGCGAGCACGACGGGCTCGGGGTAGCCGAGCGCGAACCCGGCCGCGTACAGCGCGACGGACCCGGCGAGCGTTCCCCAGCCCAGCGGGGTCAGCACCCCGGCGAGCCGGGCCGGTGGCGAGGGCCGCACTACGCCGCCTGCGGCACCGGCATCCCGGCGAGGATCTCGCCGAGCGCGGCCGCGGCCGTGACCTCGCGCAGCTCGGCCTCGGGGGTGAGGATCAGGCGATGCGCGAGCACGGGCTCGGCCAGCGCCTTCACGTCTTCCGGCACCACGTAGTGCCGCCCGGCGGCGGCCGCCCTGACCCTGGCCGCGCGGAGCAACGCCAGGCTCCCTCGCGGGCTGGCCCCGAGCCGCAGGTGCGGGCTCGTACGGGTGGCCGCGCACAGCGCGACGATGTAGTCGTACACCGGATCGGCCACGTGGATCCGCGAGGCGAAGTCGATCATCCCGGACACGTCCGACGCCCGTGCCACCACCGGCAGCCGCTCCACCTGGGGCCCCGTCGGCATGCCCTTGAGCACCTCCACCTCGGAGACGTGGTCCGGGTAGCCGACGGAGATCTTCATCAGGAACCGGTCGAGCTGGGCCTCGGGCAGCGGGTACGTGCCGTCCATGTCGACCGGGTTCTGCGTGGCCACCACCATGAACGGCCTGGGCACCGGGTGCGGCTCCGCGTCCACCGTGACCCTGCGCTCCTCCATGACCTCGAGCAGCGCGGCCTGGGTCTTCGGGGAGGCGCGGTTGATCTCGTCGGCGAGGACGATGTTCGCGAAGACGGGACCATGGTGGAACTCGAACTTCTGGTGCGCCTGGTTGAAGATCGACACGCCGGTGATGTCGCTGGGCAGCAGGTCGGGGGTGAACTGGATGCGCCGCCACTCGGCGTCCACGCTGGCCGCGAGTGAGCGGGCGAGCGTGGTCTTGCCGGTGCCCGGGACGTCCTCGACGAGCAGGTGACCCTCGGTGAACAGGCAGATCAGGGCCAGCTCGATCGCCTCGTGCTTGCCGCGGATGATGCGCTCGATGTTGGTGGCGAGCAACTGGAAGCGCTGGGCGAACTGCCCGGCGAGCTGCGCGCTCTGCTGCGGCTGCTGGTAAGGCTGCTCGAGCTGCTGATACGGCTGCTCGAACTGCTGCTGGTACGGCTGTGCGGTCTGCTCGAACTGGTCCTGGTAGTTGTACTGGCTCAACTGAGTCCCCTTCTCAGTCGGTGCACTCGAAGAGCGGCGCCTCCGGGAATCCCCCGTCCGGAGTCGCCACCAGAGTGTCGTTCAGGTAGCCGTTGCCGTACTGGCTCTCGATCCGGTTCCAGATGTCGCTGGACTTGCCGGTGGACGTGTCGGTGTAGTTCTCGCCCTTGACCTGGCAGATCACCGTCAGGGTGATGTACACCTTCTGCGGGATTCTTCCGGCTTCTCCGGCCTTGGAGGGACCTGGCCGGATGACCGTGTTGGTGTCCTCGTTGCTGGTGTTCTTGTACTGCTGCCGCGGATACGCCAGGTCCACCTCGGCGGTGGCGACGTCCGGGCTCTCCCCCGCCGCGTTCTTGGCCTTGAGCTTGAACGCGTGCTTCTGGTTGTTCTTCAGCCCCTCCACGGTGAACGACGTGCCCTTGATGCCGCTGTTGGTCGCGGCGCCGGTCAGCTCGTAGGTGACGCCGTCGTCGGCGTTCGCCGGGGCGCTCCAGCTCAGCTCGGCGCCCCGGTTCCTGGGCTTGGCCGCGAAGCCGGTCGGCGAGCCGGGCGCCACGCAGGGCTTGGCCCCGGCGCTCGCCTCCGACTCGACCTCGCCGCCCGACCAGTGCGCGACCACCACGAACGTGTACTCGTTCGCGCAGTCCCCGCCCGTGAACTCGAACTGGAAGGGCCCGTTCGCGTCCACCGACTGCGGCACGGACCTCCCGCCGCCGGACGATGCCTTCAGCGTGTAGCGCTGGACCTTCCCGCCCGCGGACGGGCTGAAGCTCACCGTCACCTTGCCGGGCCCGGACCTGGCGGTCACGGCGCCGGGCGCGGACGGCGCGCTTGCCGAGGGCGTCGGGGTCGGCGTCCTGGTGGGTTCGCGGGACGGCGTCGGGGTGGGGGTGGGCGTCTCCTCGCGGGCCGGCTCGCTCTCGCGCGTCCGCGTGGGACGCGGCTCCGTGTGCGTCGGAACGGGATCGGGCCGGGTGTCGGTCTTCGAGGGCTCCGGGCGCGGCGTCTGCTTGGGCTTGGGCGTGCTGGTCGGCCCCGGTACGTCGGAGTCGTCCTTGTCGACGTCGTGCTTGCGGCCCTCCGGGTCGATGACGACGGCCTTGTCGCCGTTCTCGTCGTTGGCCCAGAGCAGGCCGTCCTTGACGAACACGTCCACCGGTCCCGGCTCCTGGGCCACCTGGAGGGTGCTCGGCCGGCCCCCGGCCGCGCTGTCCCAGATGATCACCGAGCCGCGGCCTTGGTCCGGCACGTACACCTTGGAGCCGAGCACCTGCGGCACCCCGAGCTTCGTGGGGTCGTCCGACTCGAACTTGGTGCTGAGCACCGAGTTCGACGCGGTGTCGATCACCACGAGCAGCCCCGAGTCGCCCGGCGTCAGGATCGGGACCAGGGAGCCCTCCGTCGTGGCGGGGGTGAGCACGCCGCCCTTGGCGGCCTGGGCCACTCCCTTGGGCAGCGTGATCTCGCCGACGCCGCCGTCCGAGCCGATGATCGTGGCGGTGGCGGCGCGGCTGTTGACCACGACCGGCAGTCCGCCGGCGATCGTGATCGCCAGCTCCTCGCCCGGCTCGCCGACCTTGAGCGGGCTCGCCGCCACGCCCTTGGTGACCGGTACGACCTCGCCCTTCGCGGTCACCGGAACCCACAGCCGGCCGCCGCCGTCGATGCGGGCCGCGCCGAGCGGGCCCGGCAGCGTGATCGGGGCCCCGACGGAGTTGAGCGTGACCGGGTCGATCTGCTGGATCTTGCCGGATGCCGGGTCCACGGCGTACCCGGCCGTCCCCGAGACCGCCAGCTGCAGCCCGGCCGCGCCGAAGTCGCGGGTCTGGGAGACGGTGAGCTGGCTGGGCTCGATGCGGCTGACGTAGCCGGTGCCGTCGTCGACGAGCAGCACGTTCCCGCCGTCCTGCACGACGCGCAGCCGCCTGTCGGCCTTGTCGTCGAGGTAGCCGTCGACCTCGCCGGACAGGCCGTTGACGTGCACGACCTTGCCCTTGGCCGAGGTCCAGAGCCACGCGCCCACGTCGGCCAGCTTCGGGTTGGCGCTGGACACGCCCACGCCGAACCACACCGCCGCGGCCACCAGGAGCGTGGCCACCACACCGGCGATCAGCGCGGTGGGTCGGTCACCCCGGAGCATGCGCACCCGTAACTCACCCCGTATGTACGATTACACAGCGTTTGCCCCCGTATTACCGGGCATCACACTAGCGTTCAGCGGTACCTTGTGCGTACGTACTCACTGGTAGTTACCGCCGGGGTTGCTGTCGCGTGCCGAGACTGTCGGTGCGAAGCCGTACCTTAGTGCCCGTGTCCGAACAGCCCCTGACCCTCGACGCCGTCCTCACCGACGAGGCGGTCCTGTCGACCTATCGCCGCATGTTCGCCGCGCTGGCGCGCGACAGCGGCGCGGTGGTCGACGACCCGGCCCTGGTCGACATCGCCGAGACGCTGTTCTCGGCGTTCGCGGAGGCGGGCGAGGAGTGGCTGACGCACGAGCAGATGCGTTTCGTGTGCCGGGCATATCCGACCGACCAGTTCGACAACCGGCTGCGGGTGCTCAAGGGGCTGGGGGCGATCCGCGAGGTGTTCCCCAAGCCCAACCAGCTGCGTTACCGGGCCTCGTTCACCAGTGTCGTCGGGCTGATGTTCATCAGGCGGATGATGTCCGACGGCGGCCAGTCGGAGATGCACCGGCTGCTGGCGCTCGAAGACCTCAACGTCGCCGATCCGCGTACGACGATGGAGGAGGCCAGGCAGAGCGCGGTCAACCTGGCACGGGCGTTCCGGCTCTGGGCGCTGGAGCTGATCACGCTCACCACGGGCACGATCGAGGAGTTGCGCGAGCAGGCGCCCAAGCTGTGGGGCACCGAGGAGATCGCGCGGCGCGCCCAGGGCCTGCACGGCACCATCCTCACCCGATGGCCGGAGCTCGACCGCGTCTGCACCGACCTGCGGGCGGCCATCTACTCCTACAGCGACGCCTCGCGCCGCGCCGCCGGCCGCCTGGCCGACTCGGCGGGCACCACGCGCAACCTGACCTTGCTGCCCACGGAGACGTGGCGCACGTTCGCGCAGACCTCGTCACGGGAGCGGCTGGCGGCGGTGCTCGACGGGTTCGTGTTCGACGCGCCCGCGCCGTGGCACGACCCGGCCGCCATCGCCCGCGCCGTGGACGAGGCCCCGCGCCCCGCCCCCGCCCAGCCCACTCCCCCGCGCTCCCATCTCCCCGACGAGGGGCCCGGCTCCTCGCTCGACTCCTCGCCCAACGCGGCCATGGAGCGGCTGCGCGAGGTGGCGGAGTCGCTGCTGGGCGACGCCCCGCGGGTGGCGCTGGCCGACGTCCTGGGGCCCGACTGGCCCTCGGCGCGGCGCGTGCTGGCCGACCTGACGACCGTGGACCTGCGGCCCGAGCTGCCTTATCGGTTGACGTGGTCCGACGGGCTCACGATCGACCCGGACCGCGAGCCGGCCTGGCTCTCGCACGGCTACCTGGAGCGCACCTGATGGCCATCGCGGAACGTCCCGAGCCCTCGGACGACGACCACCTGTCTGCGTCGACGGAGTCTGCCGCGCAGGCAGCTTCGGTCGCGACCGTTCAGGGCGGCACGCCCCGGCGAGTCCAGGAGCAGCCCGGCCACGCGGGTGCGCCGGTGCGCCGCCCCGGTGAGCAGGGCGGCAGTGGGGCGCGGAAGCGCGCGGCGGGCGACGCGCATGCGGGGACCAGGTCCAAGGGCGTCACACCGGGCCGGTCGAGGGGCATGGACGCGTCCGTGGCTCATGTGCGGGCCCGGTCGGGCGGGCCGTTGTGGCTGGACGCCGGGGTGCCCGCGCCGCCCGGGATGGTGCGGTTGACGCGTTCCGACTCCACGGGCCAGGCGCTGCCGGTGTGGCCCGACGGGGTGACGCCGTCGTTGCTGGAGGAGTACCAGGTGGCGCCGGTCGCCGTGGAGCGGTCCGGGGAGACCCGCCGGGTGCTGGCGGCCGTGCTCAAGTGCTGCTGGACGGACCTGTCCGTGGACCCGTGGCCCGGTGAGCCCGCGCCCGTGGAGCTGGTGCTCGACACGTACCGCGCGCTGATCGGCCGCACCGACGACCTCATGCGCAACTGGGCGATCGGCGCGCTGCGGCGGCTGCACGACTCGGCGTGGATCGTGATGGACGACGGCGTGGTCACGCTCGGCCCGCGCTGCGCCCTGTGGCCGGTCGAGTCGCACGCGCAGCTGCAGGAGCTGGTACGCCGCCTGCCCGACCCCGAACGCCCCGAGCTCACCGTGGTGGGCGACGCCGACATCGTGGCCGCCGCCGAGACGGCTCCCGAGGGCGCCGGCGGACGGGTCGAGGCCGCTTCGGCGGAGTTCGACGATGCGCTGGGGGCTTACGACGAGCGGCGGCGGGCGGAGCTGGTGGCGGCGTTCATGGCGGTGGAGTACGCCGCCGAGCCGGTGCAGGAGGCCCGTTTCGCCGCCCTGCGCGACCCGGCGCTCCGCCATACGCTGGGCGAACTGCTGGCCAGGCGCGGCCGTACGCTGATCCAGCAGCGCGACCGCTGGACCTCCGGCTACGACGACACCCAAGCCGCCGCGCTCACGACACTCGAGACCGAGTCCACGCACGAGCCTCATCCGGACCACGGCCCAGCCCCATCGGGCAGGGATGAGAGCGACACCGCGGACGCGACGCCCGCAGCGGTCGAGGCAGCGGAGGCGGCCGCCGGAGCGAGCGCGATCAACGCCGCTGGTGACGGCGATGCGCCCGACGCGGCCACGGCGGGTGGTCGTGGAGCGGGTGCGGTCGCCGGTTCCTCCGGATCGGGCCGTGCCTCGGTCTCCGCGCAGGCGGTCCGGTCGTCGGGTCCAGGTGGCGGCGGCTCGGCGGGCGTCCGGCTGGGGGTGAGCGAGCGGGCGGTGCTGACGCTCGTACTGGTGCACTCGGTGGCCATCCCGAGGGCCGAAGGGTTGCTGCCCGAGGACTCCTGGCTGTCACCGCACCCCACGCCGGTGGACGAGCTGCGCCGCCACACCCAGTTGCCCATCGGCGAGCTGGAGGCGGCGCTGCGGACATTGCGGCACTCAGGGCTGTTGGGCCAGGTCAAGGCGGGTGAGGAGGCGGGCGGTTACGTGCCGGGGCCGCAGTTCCACCGGCTCACGCCGGCCGCCCGGCGGCGCCTGCAGGAGGAGCTGATCCTGGCGGCCGGGCCGAACACGCCGCTGGCGGCGGCCGTACGAGCTCGAAGATCGGCGAAGTGACCGCAGCCGGGTGCGGCGGGTTCAGCGTCAGGACGAATGGAAGGACTACGGGGGTTTCAGGTGTCGCAGATGGAGAACGTCGTCGGGGACCGGGTGCTGATCGCCGTGCAGGCGGTCAACATTTCGCGGCTCTCGACCCATCCGGTGCCCACCGTCCCCGGCACGCTCATCGTCGTGGCCGGCGCCGGGCCGAAGGACTCCAACGGCGCGGGTAAGTCGTCGTTCATCGCCTCGATCACGGCACTGCTCGGGGACGAGCAGTGGCGCTTCGCCTCAGGCGCCAAGGCGGTGTCCGAGCTGCTCTTCAACGCCGAGCTGGCCAGCGGCGCCGGCGCCCGCCAGTGGGCGAGCGCCGACCACGGCTACATCGTGGGCGTCTTCGCCCCGCCGGGCATGGACGGCTTCGCCCCGCCCGGCGCGGACGGATCATCGACGCCACCGGCGCTGGACGGCCCCGACCAGGTTGGCGGAGGCGCGCCCGGTGGCCTCGCGGAACGAGACGGCGGGACGGCGGCCGGCACGTCGGCGAACGGTGTCACAGCGGACGGCGGGGCGCCGGGCGCGGCGGGCGGTGAGCTCATTCTCGAGGATCACGTTGCCGGAGATGAGCTGGGCGGGGAGCTGTTCGAGGTGCCCGACACCTCGGGCGGGGCGCTCACCGTGTGGCTCAAGGTCAACCAGGAGGCGCCGCACCTCGAGATCCGCTGGCGGGAAGGGGTGCACCTGGCTGCGTCCCCGTCCGAGGCCGAGCGGGTGGCGCGGGCCGACGAGATCTGGGCATCCCTGCCCAAGTCGGCCGGTCGGCGTGACGTGGTGGCGCGCGACCTGACCAAGGTGCTCTACGGCGACCGCGTCAGGTGCGTGTCGTTCCTGTCCACGTCCGTACGGAGCAAGGTCGCCACCAACCTGCTCTCCCAGCCGCTCAACGAGATCTCCCCCGAACGCGTCTTCGAGGCCATCGCCGCCCTCACCGGTCTCGACGCCGAGCTGGAGCAGGAACGTGAGGCCCGCCGCGACGAGCACGCCAAGCGGGTACGCGCGGCGCAGGCGGCCGAGCGGCTGGCCGAGTTCGAGTCGGAGTCGAAGGCGCTGCTGACCACGTTCGACCGGCGCGATCAGGCGAGAGTACGGCTGGCGGACGCGTTGCGGTGCTGGCGGGGCCGGCAGGCGCGCAAGCTGGCCGACGCGGCTGCCAAGGACGAGTCGCTGGCCGCCGACCTCGAACGGCACCACGTGGCCGGTGAGGCGGCCGCCGAGGCGATCGCCATGGTCAAGGCGGAGATCGCCGCCCTGCGGGAGGACACCCTCGACCGGCAGGTCTCGCAGGCCCGTAAGGAGCTGGCGGCACTCCAGGCGAGGGCGGCCAAGCTGGACGCGGATCGCGCGGTGGCCGAGAACTCCGCCGACGAGCTGCGCGGGCTGATCCCGGCGCTGGAGGAGACGCGCAGGTTCGCGGACGGGCGAGACGTGCCCACGGCCGAGCGGGAGCTCGGGGAGGTCCGGCTGCGCCTCAACGAGGCGCTCAAGGCGCTGGGCGTGGCGGACCGGGAGGTGGCCTCCGCTCAGGCGGCGCTGGACGACGCGGAGGGCGGTCCTGCGGCGGCGCAGCTCAACGCGCTGGCGGCGGCCGGCATCGGCGCGACCGGCCTGCTCGACGCCCTCGACGTGGCCGAGCAGGCCCGCGACGCCGCCCACACATCCCCCGCCACCGGCCGCGCACTACGCGGGAACGCCGCCGGCGTGGGTGTCGCCGCCGCTGCCGGTGCCGATGGAGAGGTCACTCCCGGTGCGAGTGGTGCCGGAGGCGGCGGGACGCGTGACGTCGAGGCGTTGGGCGCCGCCCTCAAGGCTCGCTATGGGAAGACGAACGACGCCGAGCTGAAGTCGGGCGGAGACAGCACGCAGGACGCCGACTTCGAGGCGGGCGAGGGCACCGGCCTCGAAGCAGGCGGGGGCATGGCCGGGACCGGTGCAGGGACCGGTGGTCTGGTGCTGGGCCAGTTGCGGGGATGGCCGAACGAGCATGCGGTGATCGTGGACGCGGAGCAGCTCGATGCCGCCGCTGTCGCGCTGGCCGCGTTGCCGGGTTCCGTGCTGGTCAGCTCGGCCGGAGTGAGCGTCGTGGGCGCGTTCGACGGGGTGGCCACCGGGCGCGAGGCCCGGATCAAGGCCGCCGAGCAGCGGCTGCACCGGGCGAAGGACGTGCAGGAGACGGCGGCGCAGGCCGTACGCGATGGGGAGGAGGCCGTCGCCGAGGCGCAGCGGCGGCTGGAAGGGGCCAGGGCCGGGGTGCGCCTGGCCGAGCTGGAGGAGAAGCTGGCCGAGCGGCGGGCCAGGCTGGCCGGGCTGACCGCCGCGATCGAGGAGGTCGCGCCGAAGGTCGCCGAGGCCGAACGGCAGGCCGGAGCGCTGGACTTCCGGGCCAGGACCAGGGACATGGAGATCGAACGCCTGGAGGGCCGGCGCCACCGGCACGAGGCCGAGCGCGCGCAGGCCCGCGACCAGGAGACCAAGGTCACCTCCGAACGCGAGTCGCTCAAGCTCGACGCGCTGGCCGCCGACTGGGGCGGCACGGTCGAGACGGCACGCGAATGGCTGAACGCGCTGCCCGAGGAGGAGCGGCCGCGTGCGGCCGAGGAGTGGTGGCGGATCGCCGAGCGCCTCTTCGACCAGGCCTTGCGTGACACGTTCCCGGAGGAGGACGCGGAGATCCCGGAGGAGCTGCGGTTCCTGCTGAGCGAGCGGGGCGGGAGCGCGGCGCGGGAGCAGGCGACGTTCGCGGCGGTGTGCGGGGCGCTGGCCTCCTACCTGCGGGGCCAGGAGGAGTACGAACGGCACCAGCGGCGCCAGATCGAGGCCCAGGTCGTCACCAGGCAGCGCGACCTGGCGGCGGCGGCGCGCGGCGCCGAGGAGGCGGCGCAGTCCACGGCCGTGCACCGGGCGGCGTTGACCGCGGCGATCAAGGCGCGGCTCACGCGGGTGGCCGAGGAGTTCGAGAAGCTGGACACGTCTTACGGAGGTTACGGGGCGACGCTGGAGTTCCCCGTGCCGCCCGCGCCCGCCGACCCCGAGCAGCGCTGGCAGTGGCGGGTGACGCCGAAGTGGCGGCGCGGCGAGGGGCAGGGGTTCGTGCCGTACAACCGGCGGGCCAACACCGCGCTCATGGACGAGAAGGCCGTCAAACTGGTGTGCGCGGCGGCCATCGCCTCGTCCGGGGGCGGGCATCTGTGCCTGGTGCTCGACGAGCTCGGCCGCAACCTGGGCAAGGAGCACCGCAGGGAGGCGGTGGCGCTGTTCAGGCGGATCGGGGAGACGTACGGGATCACCGTGATCGGGGCGCTGCAGGACGACATGGAGCCGTACGCGATCGACGCCTGTGGCCAGTACGTCAAGCTGCGGCGCTCGTCGGACGCGATGCCGTACAACGAGCCGCCGGTGATCGTCGGGCACGACCAGCACGCCGAACGGGTGCGGGCGCTGGCCGCGTACGTCGACAGAACGGCCAAGTGACGCGCGTCTGGCGTGCAGGGCCAGGGCGCCACGTCATTCGCCGTCGGAGGTGTCCTGCCGCGCAGGGGATGCGGGTCGCCGGGCAGTTCGGGGAGCCGGAAGGAGGCCGCCGCCGCGCCGACGTACGGTCACTCGTGTGCCGGCCGGGAGAGGCTGCGCTGGTCAGCGGGAGTGACCGGTCGTCTTGGCGGCAGCGAGATGATCTTGTAGTTCGGCATGGCGGAACTGGTAGACGGGGCCCACGGTCCGTAGGATGCCCAGGCGGTGCAGATCATGCAGAAAGCTCATCAAGCGGAACGGCAGCCGGCCCGACGGCCCAAGGCGTACCAGGGCAATGGTGGACATCAGCCACATGTGCTGGCGTTTGTTCACCATGCCGAATGCTATGCCGCTGATGATGCCCAGCCCCGCGTCCACGGACGCGGGCGCGGACGGGTGAAGCGGCGCGATGGATGCCTCGTTCATGAAATCGGAAGCGAAGCCGACGATCGCCCCGAGGACCAGCGCGTTCATCCATTGCAGACCCACGAGGCTGCGGTTGACCCGCCAGGTGGACTGCGGGGTGACGGCGGCGGTGAACGGCGGGAGCCGATTCTCCTCTGGTTGGCCGGGCTTCGTGTTCTGCATTATCCGCAGGCTCATCCAGCCGAGGCCGAGCGCTGAGAACAGAGTGGCCAGGCCCGATTTCCAGCCGTCCAACAATGTGCTGTAGACCGCCGCCGGCAGGCCGAGGCCGACCGGCATGATAACGAAGATCATTCGCATGTCGGACAACAGACCGCGGGTGAAATCCTGCACCCGTCGCCGTACGCGCAGCGGAGCGAAGTCGGGGGTACGGGGGGCGACCTGCACCGCGGACAGGCCCAGGCAGATGCCGAAGGCCGAGCCGAAGACCGGCCCATAGGTCAGCATGGCGGTCAACGCGGCCGGGAGTGCGAACACCAGACCGCTCAACCAGCCGATCCAGGTACGGGCGAGCGCGCGCCGCATTCGGGAGGCGGGCAGTGCCTGGTCGGTCAGCCGCCACCAGGCCAGGTCATGACCGCCGGATTCGGCCTGCAGGCGTGCCAGCAGGTTCGTCCATTCGGTGATCCTGGCCGGATCCCATGCTACCGGCCGGATCGTGGCGCGTGCGTTCAGCAGCGCACCGAGGAGATTGTCGAGCAGGTGAGCGCGCAGGGCGCGCGCGTCGTCGGCGTACTCGGTCGCCAACGGAGCCGGGTCGGCGTCTGGCTGGTCGATGTAGACGGCCCGGACCAGCCATAGGCCCAAGGCGGTGGAGGTGACATCGGCAAGAGCCGGCGCGGCGCCCTCCCTGAGTGCGCGCAGGACCTTGGTCCACTCCGAGGACGAGGAGAGCGCGGGCAAGCAGGCGCTCAGGTAGTTCGCCACGATGTCGGGGGTCAGCGCCTTGGGTGCGATGACGGCGGCGGCCCTGAGCGGGCACCGGGCGGCGGTGACCGCGTTTCCGTACTCGGTGGTTCGCGACGTGATGATCACCTGATCGCGTTCCGTGAGCGTGTCGGACAGTTTCTCGATCACCTTGGCGCGGGCGGGCTCGGGCAGTTCGTCGAGGCCGTCGAGAATGGCCAAAATCGAGCCACGGGCTGCGAGGATGTCGGCGCCGTCCTGCTGGTTGCCCGGTGTGCGCAAGGCGGCGTAGTCGGTGCGTACGCGCTCGGCCACCCAGTCCTGAAACCGAGGGTGGGCCTCGATGTCCCAGTCGGCGACGGGCAGGAGCACCGGGACCGGGTCCCTGTCAGCACGCGTGCGGATCAGTTCCAGCATCAGTTGGATGGCCAGGGTGGTCTTACCTGTGCCCGGACCTCCGGTGATGACCAGGCGGCGACGGCGCAGCGCGCGGAAGGCGACGGCGAGCGCGGCGATGTCGTCCGACCGGCCCGACACCGCCGGCTCACGGTCGGCGATCAGGTGCGGGTGATCCATGAGCTTGGTTCGGCGGGTCATGTGCCAGGAGACCGGGATGGGCGGATCGCCCAGGGAACGCGTCACCACCTCGTCGCTCCACCGGTCGTGGACCAACTGGGCGAGCTCCCGCATGGTCTCGGCGACGGTCCCGGAAGCGGGGGCGAGCACACGCCCGGCCCGTTCGACGATCAGACCGGCCACCACCGCCGCGACGATGGTGCCGGCGAGCCAAGGGCCGCTCCACACGCCGTCGTTGAGCACCTGGTTGGCGGCCACCGACACCACGACCGGCGCGAGCACCATGGACAGCCATAACAGCCAGGCCCGCCACTTCCCCTCGCCCACCATGGCAGCCATCGTAGTGATCGTGACCCGCGGCCGGCGGCCTTCCGCCGCGTTGAACCCTCACACCGCGTCAACGGTCTCCCTCGGGAAAGGGATCGGGCCCGGCACGGCGGCCGGGCGGCATCCGGGTGCGCGAAAGGGTGCGACTACCGGGTGCAGGACTCGCCGTCGAACAGATGACCGTCCGGCAAGGCCCTGTACGCGGTGGTATAGGCGAGCCAGGAGCGCCCCACCTCGCCACTGACGGCGTCGAGCGTCTTTCCTTTGAAGGAGGGCAACGCAGGTGACGGACGATGCGACCCCGTGCCGCTCCCCCGTTCGTTGCGGTGGAGGCACCTCCCTCGCGCCACAGGGCAACCGCGCTGGTGATCGTTCGGTATCAGGGTGCGAGGGCGACGATGTAGGCCACGGTCGTGAGCGGGCGTGAGTCACCTGGGCGGCGGGCCGGTGTAGGAGGCGCGGAGGCGGAGGAGGGTGCCTCGGCCGTACTCCTCCATCGCGTGCGCCAGCCAGCCCACCGCCCTGGCCACCGCGAAGACGGCCTCCCCCGCGCCGGTCACCATGCCGCTCACGGCGGTGAGGGTGGCAAGGGCGAAGTCCATGTTCCGCTCCGGGAGGCGGCGCCGGCGCATCTCCTCCAGCACGGCCGCTCCGGCGGCGAGCCGGTCGTGTCCCGGCGTGGCCTCCTTGATGAGGTCGAGCAGGAGGCCGCCGCGTCCGTCGCCGTTCTTGTAAATGCTGTGGCCGAAGCCGGGGATGCGCTCGCCACGGCGTACCCGCTCGGCGATCACCCGTGCGGCCTGGTGCGGCTCGGCGACCTCGGCGAGGAGGCGTTCCGCGCCGTACGACGCGCCGCCGTGCAGCGGGCCGCCCAGCACGCCGAGCCCCGTCAGCACGACGGCGTACGGGTCGGCCTTGGCGGAGGCGGCGACCCGGGCGGCCAGGGTGGAGGCGGCGAGCTCATGGTCGGCGAGCAGCACCAGGGCGGCCTGGAGCACGCCGAGGAGCGCGGGGCTTGCGGGATGCGGGCACAGGCGGGACCAGAGGCGCTCGACGATCGACTCGCCTTGGGGCTCGCTGAGCTGCGGAAGGGAGTCGACGAGGCCCGCGATCATGCGGCGGCCCGTAGCGGCGACGGAGACGGGGTCGAGCTGGTGGCGGAGGGAGTCGGAGGCGCCGAGAACCGTGGTGATCACCTGGAGGCGGTCGAGGGGCAGGAGGTCCTCGGGAAGCCCGCGCTGCGCGGCCACGGCGGCGGCCAGCGCGTCAGGCTCGCACCGCCAGGGCATCCGTGCGCGGGTCTGCGCGGCGAACGGCCCCGAACCGGCCTGCGCCGGCTCACTGCCGTCCTCGGCGTCGGCGGCCCAGAGCCAGGCGGCAACCGTTTCGAAGTCGCCGGTCCGCGCCAGCTCCAGCGCGTCGAGCCCCCGGTAGTAGGGTCGGTCCACGCCGAGGGCCGTGATGGCCGACTCGATCACCAGCTCGGGCGGCTGGCTGCGGGGCCGCCCGCGCCGGGCGAGGCGCTCGATCTCCTCCGCCGAGAAGAGGCTGCGCCGCCCGTCGTCGCCGTGCCGCCGCCGCAGCACCCCCCGGCTCACGTACGCGTACAGCGTGGCGGGTTTGACGCCGAGCCGCTCGGCGGCGGTGGCCGCGTCGATCCACTCCACCCTGACAGGCCTCCTCCGATGATGCATGTTGATGAAAATCAATATTGATACATGTTGAAGGCACGTGTCAACGTGAGGGCATGCCAAGAGTTCACTTCCTCGACGTCACCAACCGGGACGGCGTGCAGACCGCGCGCACCGGCCTCTCGAAGTTCGGCAAGACCATGGTCAACTTCTATCTGGCCAAGCTCGGGGTGGCGCAGTCCGAGATCGGCTTCCCGTTCCTGTTCCACGAGGTCCCGTACGTCAAGGCACAGGTGGCGCTGGCCGAGGTGGGGGCGTTCGGCGGCCTGCGGCTCTCAGGATGGTGCCGCGGCGTGCCGCAGGACGTGGAGAACGCCGCCCCGCTCGGGCTCAGGCACTACAACCTGTCCATCTCGACGTCCGACTACATGATCCAGAACAAGTTCCGCGGCCGGCTGGACAGGGACGCGATCATCAGGGAGATGACGGCCGCCGTGCGCACGGCCAAGGCCGCGGGCGCGCAGACCGTGGGGGTGAACGCGGAGGACGGCTCGAGGACGGACGACGGCTTCCTGTTGGAGTTCGCGCTGGCGGCCAAGGAGGCGGGCGCCGACCGGGTGCGCTACTGCGACACGATCGGCGGCGACACCCCCGACAGGATCCGCGAGCGCTTCGCCAAACTGGCCTCCGCCATCGCGATGCCGGTCGAGACCCACTGCCACAACGACCTGGGCATGGCCGTGGCCAACTCCGTCTCGGGCGCCCTCGGCGACCTCGACGTGGGACAGGACGCGTGGATCAACACGTGCGTGAACGGCATCGGCGAGCGTTCGGGCAACGCCGACCTGCTCTCCACGATCCTGGCCTTCCAGCACGGATTCGGCCTCAACGCCGAGATCGGTGACGCGCTCGACCTGTCGTGGGCCCGCAGGTTCGCGTTGTGGGCGAGTTACGCGTTCGGGCAGCCGCTGCCGTACAACCAGGCCGGGGTGGGGCGGAACGCGTTCGCGCACGAGAGCGGCATCCACGCCGACGGCGCGCTCAAGGACCACGGCAACTACGAGCTGTACGACGAGGCCACGCTGGGCCCGTTCCCTGAGGACTGGCACGCGCGGGACGGCCGGGTGGTGCTGACCGGCGAGTACGGCGGGAAGGCCGGTTTCCGGCACGTCATGGACGGACTGGGGGTGGAGGTCCGCGAGGAGGACCTGGCGTTCCGGCTGGTGCAGCTCTGCAACGCCATGACCGGCCGCCCGCTCACCGACGACGAGCTCCGCCTGATCGCCGCGTACCCGCGCGAGCTGTCCCTGCTGTTCCCCGGCTACGAGCACCCCTAAAGAGTGTCGTCGCCCGTCTCGGGCAGGGCCAGCAGGCAGAGCAGGCTCAGCACGGCCATCGCCGCGACGTACACTCCTACGGCCATGACGCCCAGCCCACTGGCCTGCATGCTGGTGGCGACCAGCGGCGGCACCGCGCCGCCGAGCACGCCGCCGAGGCTGTAGGCCACCGAGGCGCCGCTGTAGCGGAACTGCGTCTTGAAGAGCTCCGGCAGGTACGCGCCCATCGGCCCGAAGATCAGCCCCATCAGGCCGAGCGCCCCCGCCAGCGCCAGGCCCACGAGGAAGACGGCCCTGGTCTCCATCAGCGGGAACATCGCCAGCCCCCACACGACGGCCACGCCCGTCCCGGCGATCAGGGTGCGGCGGCGGCCCAGGCGGTCGGAGGCCAACGCGGAGGCCACCGTGCCCGCGGCCATGAACACGATGCCGATCATGGTCAGGGCCAGCATGGTGGTCTTCGGGATCCGCAGCGTGGTGGTGCCGTACGCCAGGCAGTACGTGGTGGCTGTGTAGAAAAGGGTGTAGGCGACGGTCATGGCGCCCGCGCCGAGGAGCACGCGCCGCCACTGCTGCCGCATGAGGCCCGCGAACGGCACCTTGGCGATCCGGTGCTGGTCCATGGCCGCCTTGAAGACCGGCGTCTCGGAGATCTGCAGCCGTACGTACAGGCCGACGATCACCAGCAGCAGGCTCGCCACGAACGGCAGCCGCCACCCCCATGCCCCGAAGTCCCCGTCGCCGAGCACCTCGCCCAGGACGAGGAACAGCCCGTTGGCCAGGATGAAGCCGACCGACGGGCCGAGCTGCGGGAACATCGCGTAGAGCCCGCGCTTGCCGGGCGGCGCGTGCTCGGTGGCGAGCAGCGCCGCGCCGCCCCACTCGCCTCCGAGCCCGATGCCCTGCGTGAACCGCAGCAGCACGAGCAGCACCGGCGCCACCACGCCGATGGCCGCGTAGCCGGGCAGCAGCCCGATCGCGACCGTCGAGAGCCCCATCACCAGCAGCGACACGACCAGCATCGACTTGCGGCCGACCCGGTCCCCCCAGTGCCCGAACACGGCCGAGCCGAGCGGACGCGAGATGAACGCCACCGCGAACGACGCGAACGCGGCCAGACTGCCCGCCACCGGGTCCAATTTGGGGAAGAACGCGGTGTTGAGCACCAAAGCCGCCGCAGTGCCGTAAATGTAGAAGTCGTAGAACTCGATCGCGGTGCCGACGAGGCTGGCGGCCGCGATCCTCGACCGGGTGGGTGCGGCGACTTGGGGGGACGTTGTCATACTTGTCTCACTATGCGAAATAGCGTCTTGTTCAGTGGTACAGAGAAGCTATCACCTGCGAAATGTCACATCTGAAGGGAACGGGATTGGCTGTCGATCTGGTCATCTTCGACTGCGACGGGACGCTCGTGGACAGCGAGCCGATCTCCGTACGGGTGGGCACGGCAGCACTGCGACGCCTGGGCTGGTCGATCGATGAGGCGGAGTACGCCGAGCGGTTCGTGGGCTGTACGAACGAGTACTGGGACGAGGCGGTGGGTGAGACGCCGCCGGGCTGGCGCGAGCAGCTCATCGCCGAGTACACGGCCGCGGTCAAGGCCGAGCTCTGCGTGATCGAAGGCATCGAGGAGGCGCTCGACCAGCTGACCGTGCCGACCTGCGTGGCCTCGAACGGGCGGCACGCCACGATCCGCCGCAGCCTGGAGCTGACCGGACTGGCCGAGCGGTTCCACGGCCGGGTGTTCAGCGCCGAGGACGTGGCCAGGGGCAAGCCGGCGCCGGACCTGTTCCTGCACGCGGCGACCACGATGGGGGTGGCGCCGGAGCGGTGCGTGGTGGTGGAGGACAGCCCGTTCGGGGTGACGGCGGCCATGAACGCGGGCATGCGCTGCCTGGCCTTCGCCGGCGGTCTCACCCCGGCCGCCCGCCTCACCGGTCTGGGCGCCACACTCTTCCACCACCCGACCGCGATCCCCGACCTGATCGGCTCGTTCGCCAAGGGATGATCAGCGCTTCTGCCGGGCGCGCCCGTTCTCGTCCAGGTAGTCGCGCCAGGAACGCTTCGGGTTCCAGCCGAGCAGGCGGTGGGCCTTCGCGCAGGAGATGCCCGAGGCGTCCTGGCGGGCGAGCGGGCGCAGCTCGATCCGGTCGCCGTAGTGCTCGCGCAGCACGGCGGCGAAGTCGTGGCCGCCCGCGTTGTCCGGCGACGCGATGTAGAACACCTCGTGGCCGGGCAGGTCGGACTCGGTGGCCAGGACGATCGCGTCCGCGAGGTCGTACACGTCGATGTAGCTCCACAGGCCCGCGCCGCTCTCGGACGCGTCGCGCACCTGCGGGCCGAGGTTGCGTTCGTAGTTGCCCTCGTGCTGCACCCAGCTCGGCCGCAGCGAGATGCACCTGATGTCGGAGCGGCGCACCGCCGCGTCCATGAGCTGCTCGCCGAAGTGCTTGGCCAGCGCGTACGGGTCCTGCGGCCGGATCGGGTGCTCCTCGTCCACCGGCGCGTAGTCGGGCAGGAAGGGGCGCTCGGGGAAGAAGAAGCCGGGCACGGTCTCGCTGGAGATGTTCACGAAGCGGGGGACGCCGAAGCGGACCGCGGCCTCGATCATGTTGAACGTCGCCATCAGGTTGTTCTGGAAGACCACGTGCGGCGGGTTGGCGGTGGGGTCGGGGATGGCGGCGGCGTGCACGACCGCGTCGGCCCCGCGCACGACGGCGAACGCCTGCCCCGCGTCGGTCAGCTCGGCCTGCTGGTAGCGGGGCTGACCGGGCTCGGACCGTTCGAAGACGGGGCGCGTGAGATCAACGCCGGTCACCTCGTGACCGGCGTCGGCCAGCGCCTTGACGGCCGCGCGGCCTACCTTGCCGTGGGCTCCGGTGACGACGACGCGCATGTGCTCCACTCCTTAACCGGTTTCGGTGCGAGCAATCTAACGCGAGATCGTTTCCGCCGTCGGACAGGCCCTCAGCCCACTCCGGCCAGGGCCAGGGTCGAGCCGGTGCGGGTCTTGGTGACCTTGAGCTGGGCGGTGATCCTCGACCGGAGCTCGGCGACGTGGCTGACGATGCCCACGGCCCGGCCTCCGTCGCGCAGCCCGTCGAGGATGTCCAGCACGCCGTCGAGGGTGTCCTCGTCCAGGGTGCCGAAGCCCTCGTCCACGAACAGCGTGCCGAGCTCCGTGCCCCCGGCCTCGGCCGTGACCACGTCGGCCAGGCCCAGGGCCAGCGCCAGGGAGGTGATGAAGCTCTCGCCGCCGGACAGCGTGGCCGGATCGCGGTCGACGCCGGTCCACCCGTCGGCCACCCGCAGGCCCAGGCCGCCGCCCGAACGCCCACGGGAACCCGCCGTCTTCCGCAGATCGTGCCGCAGCCGGTAACGTCCCGCCGACATGTGGTCGAGCCGTTCGTTCGCGGCGTCCACCACCTGCCGCAGCCGCTCCCCCAGCACGAACGACGACAGGCTCATGCTCCACTGGTTGTCGCTGGACGTGCCGCTGGCCAGCGCCGCCATCCGCTCGGCGAGCCGGTGCCGGTCGGCCGCCGGACGCCACCGCTCGATGCGGTCGTTCAGCTCACCGTACAGCTCCTCCAGCCGCTCCGCCCTGGCCACGGCCCGGTCCCGCTCGCTCGACAGCCTCGTGTACGCCGCCTCCAGCCGGTCCCGCTCGTCCTCGATCGCCGCCAGGTCGGGCGCGGGCTCGGCGGCGGCCGCGATCAGCTCGGGCCGGGCCAGGACGCTCGTGACGGCGGCGTGCTCGTCGTCCAGCCGCCGCAGCGCCTCGGCCTTGCGCTCCCTCTCCCCCGGACTCCTGAACGCCGCCTCCGCCTCCGCCACGTCCGCGAACCCCGCCTCGACGGCCGCCTCGGACGCGGCCTGACCGGCTCTGACCAGCTCCTCCTCGGCGGACAGCGCCGCCTGCGTGGCCTCCAGCGCCTCCCGTAGCAGCTCGGCCTCGTCGTGCAACCTGGACAGGCGGGCGGTCAGGGTGGGGTCGTCGCCTCGTGCCGCGTCCAGCCGCGCGCTCAACCGCCCGGCGTCCCCGCTCAGCTCCTCGTGCCTGGTACGGCCGGCCGCCAGCCGGGCGGCGACCCGCCGCGCGCGCTCCTCCATCTCCAGCCGTTCCCGGTTGAGCGCGGCCGCCTCCCGCGCCAGCACCGGCTCCTTGCCGGCCGACGCGCGCAGCCTGCGCAGCTCACCCTCGGCCCGGGCCAGCACGGCGGGCCCGTCCAGGTCCGCCTGCCCGGATCCCTCTCCGGCGAGCGCCTCGCCCTGCGCATTCCGCCTCGCGTCGGCGCGGCCGAGCTCCCCGAGCACCAGGTCGGCGCGGCCGAGCTCCCCGGACGCCAGGTCGGCGCGGCCGAGCGAGCCGGGGCCGACCTCTTCAGAAGCCCTGACGCGTCCCATCGCAGGGGCCGACTGCGTGGAGCCGTCGCCCGGGGCGGCTTCGCCGAGATCCTGGGCGGGTGCTTGTGTGAGGCGGGTACGGAGCCGGGCGCGTTCGGACTCCAGGTGGGCGCGGTGGGCGCGATGGGCGGCGAGGGCCTCGGCGATCTCCCTGGCCTGGTCCCGGACCCGTTCGCGCTCGATCTCGATGCGGTCGAGAGCGGCGGCCAGCGAGGGCTCCCGGTCGGCCACGGCCTGGAGCCGGGCCAGCTCCTGCTCGGCCCCCGCAACGTGCGCCTCCGCCGTTTCGACGTCCAGGCCCCCGGTGGCCTCGACCGCGTCGGCGTGCCGGGACTCGAGGGAGGCGAGGGCGCGTTCGGCGGCCTCGCGTTCGGCCAGGGCGGCTTCGTGGGCCGTCTCGGCCGCGTGTTCGTCGTCGGCCGAAGGGGCGCTGGGAGCGGGAGAGGCGGGGTCGGGGTGGTGGTCGGAGCCGCAGACCGCGCAGGGCCGGCCCTCGGACAGGTCGCGGGCCAGCTCCGCCGCCATGCCGTCGATGCGGGCCTGGCGCAGGTCGAGCCAGCGTTCCCGCAGGGCCTGGGCGTGGTCCACGAGCGCCTGGTGGGTGCCGACGGCCGCCTCCAGCTCCGCGGCCAGGGCCTCGCGGCGGTGAGTGGTCTCCAAAGCGGCCCTGGCGGCGTCGAGTCCCGCGGCCGCCGCCGGGATGGCCGCCGCCTGTGCCTGCACCTCGCTCAGTGCCGCGCCGGCTTCGGCGATGCGTCCGGGCAGCTCGGCCTCGGCGGCCGACACCTCGGCCTCGCGCTGTGCCAGCGCGTCCAGCTCCACGGCCAGCCTGGCCAGCTCGTCGTCGATCTCGATCAGATGGGCGGCGGCGTCCCGTACGGCCTGCGCCGCCGGGATCCTGGCGGCGTCCATCCGCGCCTCGGCCAGCCTGCCCTCGGCCTGTTCGATGAGCCCGGGCAGCACGGCCAGCCTTGCTCCTACGGCCTCATCGGCGCCGACCAGCTCGGCCAGTTCCTCCTCGACGCGCAACAGGTCGCGCCGGACCACCGAGAGCCTGGCCTCTTCGGTGAGCAGCTCCGACAAGCGCGCGATCTCCGCCTGCCGCTCCCGCTCCAACGCGGCCAACTCAACCGCCGTGGGTCCGCCCGCCGAGAGGCCGGCGTCGCGGCCGGAAGCGACCCCAGAAGAATCGCCCGCAGCAGGGCTGGCGTCGCGGCCGGACACTGCCCGGGAACCGCCCTCCGAGGGGCCGGTGGCGTCGGCTGCCTGCCGCGCCAAGAGGGGGCGCGCTCGGGCGAGGGCGTCGGCGGCCATGGTGCGTGCTTTGCCGGCGGCCTCCGAACGCTGCCTGGCCGCCGTGATGAGGGGCAGCACGCGGTCGGCCCTGGCGGCGTCGTCGAGGATCGCCTGCAGGTCGGCCCGCTCGTCCGCCCGCTCGTCGAGGGTGCGGCGCAGGGTGAGCGCCTCGGCGTAACGGCGCTGCCGGTCGGCGAGGGCGGCGGCCTGCTCGAACCGCAGCCGCGCCGAACGCAGCGCCCGCCCGGCCGTCTCGTGCTGCTCGCCCGCCCGCTCCACGACAGCCCGCGCCGCGTCGAGCAGCGCACCCGCCCAGCGCAGGGGGTCCGCATCGGGCGTGGGCACTTCGACATCCGCCGCACCCCGACCCGCACCGGCGCCACCATCGTCCGCCGACCCACCGGCACCGCCGCCCACGGACGCGCCGCCGTCCACCGCTGGAGACGCGATGGCCGCGTGCAGGTCGCCGCCCGCCGCTTCCTCCACCCGCTTGATGGCGAAGTCCACCTGCTGCCGGAGCTCCTGCGCCTCCCGCCCCGCCAGCTTCCGATGCTCGGCCAGCCACGACTCCGCCTGGGTGAAGACCTTGACCGTGAACAGCCGCTCGAGCAGCTTGGCCCGATCGTCCCCGTCCGCGCGCAGGAACTTGGCGAAATCCCCCTGGGGCAGCATCGCCACCTGGCAGAACTGGTCGGCGTTCATGCCCAGCAGCCCGCCCACCAGGTCGCCCGCCTCGTCGAGCCGGGTCGTCAGCCCCTGCCAGTCGGACCCGCGCCACTCCGAGACGACGACCTTGGACTTCTCCTCCGTGAAACCGGTCCCGCGCAGCTTGGGCCGCTGCCAGGCCGGGGAGCGCTGGATGCGGAGTAACCGGCCGCGGATGGACACCTCCAGCGTGACCGAGGGCCCGGCCGAGGGCGGGGCGTGGTCGCAGCGGAGGGTCCGGGCGCTGTTGCGCTGCCCGGGCACCTGGCCGTAGAGGGCGAAGCAGAGCGCGTCGAGGATCGTGGTCTTGCCCGCCCCCGTGGGCCCGTGGACCAGGAACAGGCCCGCCTCGGCCAGCGCGTCGAAGTCGACCGTCTCGGAGCCGGGAAAGGACCCGAACGCCGTCAGCGAGAGCCGGTGCGGCCGCATCTACGCCATCGTCTCCTTCACCCTCGACGCCTCGATGGCCTGTCTTAGCAGGTCTTCCTCCTCAGGTGCGGCAGGCTCGCCGCGGACTTCCCTGACGAAATCGAGGGCGACCTCCGCCTCCGGCCGGCCGCTGAGGCGTACGGGCTGGGCGGCCGGCGCCGCGCCGACCGGGTCGAAGGAGAGGGCGAGGGTGTGGGGAAAACGGGCGCGGAGCCGGTCCATGGCGGACTTGGGGCGGACGGCGTCGGTGAGGATCACCTGCAGCCAGTGATCCTCGAAAGAGGCATATTTCGGATCTGCCAGCAGCTCCTCGAGCTCCCCCCGCAACCGCCCGACGGGCCGCGGCACCGGAGCGGGCACGAACTCGACCTCGGCGGAGCCGAGCGTCACCAGCCACGACCCCTTGACCTGCCCGACCTCCGAGAACGAGTAGGCCAGCGGCGAGCCCGAGTAGCGCACGGTCTCCGACATCCGCTGCCGCCCGTGCAGGTGCCCCAGCGCGACGTACGACACCCCGTCGAAGACCGGCAGCGGAACGTGCGACACGCCGCCCACGCTGATGTCGCGCTCGCTGTCGCTGGCCTGCCCACCGGTGACGAAGCAGTGCGACAGCACCACCGAGGCACGATGACGCGCCGCATCGGCCCTGATGCGATCCATCGCGTACGCCAGCGCCGCCGTGTGGCTGCGATCGGGCAGCTCCCAGGCGGCGCGCACCAGCTCGGGCTCGAGGTAGGGAATGCCGTAGAAGGCCACGTCGTCCACCAGCACCGGCTCCCAGGCGAGGTCGGGAGAGGTACGCACATGCACCCCGGCGGCCTCGAACAGCGCCGAGCCGAAGCGCAGCCGAAGCGCCGAGTCGTGGTTGCCGCTGATCAGCAGCACCCGCGCCCCGGCCGCGCGCAGCCGCGCCAGCGCCTCGTCGAGCAGCGCCACCGCGTCGACCGGCGGCAGCGCCCGGTCGTAGACGTCGCCCGCGACCGCCACGACGTCGACCCGCTCGGACCGCACCGTCTCCACCAGGTGATCGACGAACGCCGCCTGCCCGGCGAGCAGGCTCTCGCGGTGGAACGAGCGCCCGAGGTGCCAGTCGGAGGTGTGCAGGATCCGCATGTCGCAGGAAGCTAACAGGTCTCACCGACAAATAAGGCCTCACCTGTCTCAGAGGCCGGGAGTAGGCTAGAAGATCGGCGGGCAAACCAACGCACATGGGGAGGCCGATGCGCACTGGCCGTGGCACCTTGAGCGTCGCCGCCGGCCTGGTGTTGGTGGCTCTTGCGACGGTCGGATATGTCCTGCCACCGGCGTTCGATCCGCCGCCGCTCAAGGTGGACCCAACCTTCCGGTCCATTCCGGCGCAGCCGCCTGGCGAGCTGCGGCCGGTGGTGGCAGTCGATCCGATCCGCAGGGAGGAGATCTCCGTCTCGGCGGAGGGCCAGCGCCTGGAGGGCACGCTGCGGGTGCCGCTGACGCCGGGGCGCCATCCGGCGCTGGTGTTCGTGTCGGGGTCGGGCAACGGATCGCGTACGGAGTTCACGCCGCAGGCGGAGTTCCTGGCCAAGGCGGGCGTCGCGACGCTCGCGTTCGACAAGCGCACGATCGGCTACGACTTCCGCCACCGCGACTTCTCGCTGCTCGCCGACGACGCGCTGCGCATGGTGGAGCTCCTGCGCGCGCGTCCCGAGGTGGACCCGGCGCGGATCGGCCTGTGGGGCGTCAGCGAGGGCGGCTGGGTGGTGCCCGTCGCGGCGGCCAAGAGCGCGGCGGTGGGGTTCGTGGTCCTGGTGTCGTCCCCCAACGTCTCCCCGCTCCGCCAGGTCGCCTGGGCGCTGAACGAGCAGCTGCTCAGGCTGCACGCCCCGATCGGCGCCCGCGACCTGCTGACCAGGGCAATGGGCGGGGTCGGCTTCAACTTCCTGAGATACGACGCGATGCCCGCATTAAGCGGGGTCAAGCAGCCGGTCCTGGCGTTCTACGGCACGACGGACCCCTCGATCCCCTTCGTCGAGTCCACCCAGGCCCTCCTCAAGGGGCTGAACAGGGCGGGCAACGACAACTACACGATCCGGTTCATGGCCAAGGGCGACCACGCCATGCGGGTGAACGGCGGCGACTTCACCAAGGGCTATCTCGAGACCCTCGCCAACTGGATCACCGGCCTGCCGGGCACGGGCAGGCCCGCGCTGCACATGGCGGGCGCCACGCCGGTGCAGCGGTTCGAGGCCAGCGACGTGCCGGCCGCCCCCTGGTACGCGGGCGGCACGATGCTCGGGCTGACGATCTGCCTGGCCGCCGTCGGCTACGTGGCGGGGCCGGTCGCGGCCATGGTCGTACGCCTGCGCGGCCGCGACCACCTACGCGCCGAGATCAACGCCACGCTGTGGCCGCCGATCAGGCGCAGGCTGCGCCGGATGGCCTGGACCGGCCTGGGCCTGCTGGCGTCGGTGGTGGCGTTCATCACCCTGCTGGTGCTGTTCTCGCTCAACCAGGCGGGCGCCTGGCCGGCCGTGCTCGCGGGCTGGCTGGTCGTACGGCTGCTGGCCGTGCTGATGCTGATCCAGGAGGTCACGGCGGTGGCGGCGTTCGTGTCGGCGCTGCGTGAGGGCATGCGGCCGAGCCGCTGGCAGCACGTCACCGTGGCGGGCGTGCTGGGCGGCACCGGGCTCCTGCTGGTGGCGGCGGCCTACTACGGGCTGTTCTCCTTCCCCTGGTAGACGTGGGGACGCCTGATTCGGAATCTGGGCGGTCCAGGTTGCACGTCACCCCGGTGTTGCGGTCAGGGCAAGGTCGTCCACGGTCACCGTGACGGGGGTGTCGGTGGCCGTACGGGACAAGAAGGTCAGGACGCCTGCCCCACCCGGGACCTGGAGTCCGGAGGTCGCGTCCGTGACGGAGAGCAGCCAGTCCGGCTCGGGCGCGCCGATGGCCCAGACCTTGCCGCGGATCGTGGTCGGCGACGTACCGGTGACCTGGACGCGTACCCGCATCGCGATGCCCGCGCCCGCGGTCAGCCCGGGGACCCGCAGTGGCTGTGCGAGGTCGATCTCACTGCGGCCCGCCTCGGAGCGGATCAGCTGGAACAGGACCTTGCCGTTGGGCCGCAGGCTCACGTGCGCCCGGTACCCCCCGACTGTCGGGATCCTGCGTCCCACGGCGGACACGTAGATCCCGCCGCCGGTGGGGGGTTTGTCGCCGGCGAAGGTGAAGCTGAGGTCGGTTCTGGTCTCCTTCACCCCGTCCAGGTACGCGCTGGAGCCGGCTCCAGGGGGCATCGTGATCCGGCCCTTCTTGCCGTCCACCGAGTAGCCGCTCGCCGGAACGCCGACCGACCAGTGACGCTCCCCGTCGTCCGTCGTACCGAATCCGGTGCTGACCGTGCGCCCGAACGTGTCGGACACCCGCAGCCCCCCGCCCGGGACCGCCGACGCCCCCGGACTCGCCGACCCGCTGGGCGAGACCTCCCGTGAGCCCGACGGTGCGGCAGATGGGGGCTCTGCGGAGGTGGGGGCGGAAGCGTCGGGGCGTGAGGTGGCCGAGGAGCCCGGCTCACCGGTGCCGGAGGACGCCTGGGACCCCGTCCCGCCGAACGGCCGCAACCAGGCGAGCGCCCCCACCACGACCGCGACCAGCGCCGCCGCCACGGCGAGCGCGGCACGGCGGCCCCGCCCGGCGGTCCACCCGATGAGCACCGGGGCCCGTGAGGAGGGCGGGGCCGTCGGCTCCCCGGCCGGTCCCGCGATGCCCCCACGACCGGCCGATCCCGCAGTGCCCCCACGACCGGCCGCCCCGGCAAGATCCCGACCGCCGGCCGCGTCCGGCGTTCCCCGATCGTCGGCCGGTTCGGCGGCGAGGCGGCTGCCCAGGCTGGTGAGCTCCACGATCGACCGGCCGCGGCCGCCGGACACCGGGTCGATCAGGCGGGACAGCAGCTCGCCCGCCGCCGGCCGGTGCGAAGGGTCCTTCTCCAAGGCGGCGGCGATCGAGTCGCGCAACGGCGGCGGGACCGCTGACAGATCCGGTTCGTGGGTGACGATGCGGTGTAGCACGTCCGCGATGCCCGCGGCGGCGAACGGGGAGGTGCCGGTGGCGGCGAAGACCATGGTGCCCGCCCAGGCGAAGACGTCCGAGGCGGGTGAGGCGGGGGCGCCGCTCAGCTGTTCGGGCGCGAGGTAGGCAGGGGTGCCGATGAGTCCGCTGGTCATGGTCGTGACACCGTCCGCGCGGGCGATGCCGAAATCGACCACCCGGGGACCGTCCGGGCCGAGCAGCACGTTGCTCGGTTTGAAGTCGCGGTGCACGACGCCGGCCGCGTGGATGGCGGCCAGGGCCGTCGTGGTGCCGACGGCCAGCCGTTCCAGCTCGCCGCCGTGCAGGGGGCCGTGCTCGTGCACCCGTTCCGCCAGCGTCGGCCCGTCCACGAACTCGCTCACCACGTACGGCCGCGGCCCGTCCGGCACGGCCGTGAGCACGCGGGCGGTGCAGAAGGGCGCCACGCTCTCCACCGCGGCCAGCTCGCGGGCCAGACGGGCGCGGGCCTCGGCGTCGGCCCTGATCAGCACCTTCACCGCCACCCGCTGCCCCACTGGATCGCGGGCCAGGTAGACGATCCCCTGGCCGCCCTCCCCGAGCCGGCCCAGCAGCTCGAACTCACCCAGACGCGGAGGATCCTCAGCGGCAAGAGGGGCAACCATGGTCCATACGGTACTGATCCGCTCAACCAAGTGTGAGACGTCCAGGCCGTGCTCCTGCGTCCAATGTGACGAGCTCGCCCTTCCTCGCGAACGCGGCGGCCACCACCCCGCCGAACCGCGATGTCGTACGTCCCCGCGCATCGACGATCTCCGCCGTCCCATCGTGGACCAGCGCGAACCGGCGACCGTCCGGATCGGCGGCGACCGTCGTCTCAGTGGCGAGTTCCCTGCCCCAGATCTGACGCCCGTCCACACCGACACCCCGGACGGCCGTGTGCCGCACGCCCCGCTCGTCCACCCAGCGGTCCAGCACGACCGCGCCGTCCCGGCCCGCCGCGCACTCGGCGGCGACCCTCAGGTCGGTCCGGAGCGGCACTGTGCGGCCGTTCACCAGCATCCGCGCGCTGGGGCCGGTGAGCACCGTCAGGTCGCCGCCGTCCGCCAGGCAGGCCCCCCACACGCCCGCCGCGGGCGCCGTGCGTCCAGTCGGCCGCCAGCCGTGCCGGTCGCGCCGGAACCAGCGGATGTCGGCCCCCGCGACGTCCGGGTCGTCGTACGCGATGAGGGCGGCCGACCGCACCGGGTCCTCCACCCAGAGGAGTCCCGCCGCGCTGGAGATCGGGATCCGCGTTCGTTTCACGCCGTTCCTGAGCACGGTGAGCCAGCCGCCCTTCCCCGGCGCGTTTTCGGCCAGCACAGCGTCCGACGGCCCCCGTACGCTGAGCACCCGCTTCCCTGCACCGCCCACCAGCGCGGCGCGCCCCATCGGCCGCCGCCAGGTCGGCACGTCGCCCGCGGGCGCGGA
Organism: Nonomuraea helvata; assembly: GCF_039535785.1. Classification (NCBI taxonomy): domain Bacteria; kingdom Bacillati; phylum Actinomycetota; class Actinomycetes; order Streptosporangiales; family Streptosporangiaceae; genus Nonomuraea; species Nonomuraea helvata. The sequence goes on along the minus strand of NZ_BAAAXV010000003.1, from coordinate 51,306 downwards.
CAGCACGGCGTCAGGGCAGCGCGCCGCGCAGACGGCGTCCGCGTCCTGGCGGTACGCCTCCCGGTCCGTCCAGCGCAGCTCCCCGCGCGAGGAGTAGCCCCGGTACGATCCGCTGCCGGGATCCGCCACCACCACACCATCGGGCGAGACCGCGACGATCATCGGGCCGGTCCCGTACGGGGCGGGCGACGGCTGAGAGGACGGACGGGCCGGCTCCACAGCGGCACAGCCACCGGCGAGAACCGCCGCGACCATGAGACCGGCGAACGCCATCCGACGACGACGCATGAGAACCTCCCTCGACCGGCCGGGGCCGCGCCCTGGAGGACACGGCCCCTGCCTCAGCGAACGGGATCAGACGTTGCGCGTGTGACCGGCGCAGCGCGGGTCGGTGCCCCTCTTGTCGAAGACGGCCTTGAACTCCACGTACGCCGCCTTGTTCTTCGGCACCCTGATGCCGCTCCTCGGGACCGGGTTCCCGCCGTTCTGTGTGCCGGAGTTGACCTCGGAGTACCCCTTGCGGATGTTGTCCGGGGACTTCCAGGTCCAGTAGATCGGGTCGTGGCCGAGGCGGTTGTCGTGCTTCACCCGGAACTCGACGTTGTTCTTGTTGCGCACGCCGCTCCCGCCGATCGTCCAGGAGAACTTGGTGAAGACGTGGTACCGGCTGCTGTTGTGGTAGTGCGCGGTGAAGTTGATGTACGGGCCGCCCTTGCTGCAGGAGCCGGAGGCGGTCCCCATCGCGGACGCCGAGGTCGCCCCCGAAGCAGCCGCTACGGCAGGGAGGGCCGCGAGACCGGTTGTCGCGGCACCGGCGACAACCAGGGCGGCGATCGAGGTGCGGAAGGTGATGAACGCCATCGTGATCTTCCTCTCTCACGTGTCCATTGGACTGACAAGAGGAAGCTAGTGCGGGTGATGTTGAGGCCGTGTTGAGGCGATGTTGAGCCGTCAGAGCAGGCCGTCACGCCAGGTCGTCACACCCGATCGTCACACCAGGCCGTCACACCAGGGCGGCGAGTAGGTCCAGCGCGGTCGCCCTGCCGGGTTCGTCGGCGATTCCGTCGAAGATCTTGAACGCGTCCTCGGCCAGCTTGCGCGCCGCGTCGCGGTCGCCCTCAGCCCGGTTGACCCGGGCCAGCGCCAGCAGCGCGTGCGCGTCCAGCAGCCGGTCGCCGAGCCGTACGGCGATGGACCTGGCCCGCTGCGCGCAGTCCCTGGCGTCGGGCACCCGCCGCTGCGCCAGCCGTGCCGCGGCCAGCTCCAGCAGGGTGTCGGCGTGCCGGTGCCGGTCGCCCAGAGCATCGAAGAAGCCCGCGGCGGCGGCGAGCCGGTCGGCTGCCTCGTCGGGGCGGCCGGCCCGCCGCAGCACCGCGCCAAGCGCCTGCTGCGCCTCGGCGCCGGCCCTCCCGCCGCTGAAGGCGTGCAGAGAGGAGGTCAGCTGGCGTTCTGCCTCGTCCAGACGGCCCTGTTCCAGGTACACCTGGCCGATCCTGCGCCGGACCTGCGCGGCCTCCTTGCCGCTGGACGTACCGAGGCTCGTGAACGCCCCGAGCGCCCGGGTGAGCAGATCCAGCGCCTCCGTCCACCGGCCCTCGGCCCGGCACAGGTCGCCCTGGTCGCGCAGGAGCAGGGCCTCGGCGCGAGCGTCACCCGCGCGCCGCGCCGCCGCGAGGCCGGTCTCGGCGACCGGCCGCCAGTCGTCCAGGAAGCGCCGCCGTTCCAGGAACGGGCCCAGCAGATGCGCGAGCCGCCACGCGCCCTCGTCGAGCCCGGCCTCGTACAGGTCGCCGACCAGGGCGGCGAGGAACGCGCGCTCGGCGAGGAGCCACTCGACCGACTCCTTGATGTCCCTGGTCACGAGGCTGCGCATGGTCGGCTCACCGGAGACCAGCGGGAACCGGGACGCCTGCACCCGGGCGATCACGACGGCCTGGAGCCGCGCGAGCGCGTCCCGTACCGCATGCACGCCTTCCTCCTCCACCAGCCGCTCACGGGCGTAGAGCCGGGTCAGGTCGTGCATGCGGTAGCGGACCTGGCCCGCCACGTCCACGGTGTGCGCCTCAAGCAGGCCGGCGTCCACGAGCGTGTCGGCCTGGTCGCCGAAGACCTGGGCGGCCCAGTCGGCGACCTCGGGGGCCGACAGCGCGCCCAGCAGCCGCAGCATGCGGCGCGCCGGCGTGGACAGGCCCTCGTAGCCGACCGCGTACACGCTGCGGACCGTCTGGTCGCCCGAGTGAAGGCGGTCCAGCCGCCCGCACTCGTCCTCCAGCAGGCCCGCGAGGTAGCCAGGGGTCCAGCCTGGTCTGGTGGCCAGGCGGGATCCGGCGATGCGCAGCGCGAGGGGCAGCCCGCCGCACAACCGCATCAGCTCCCGCACCCCGCCGTCGTCCGCCCGTTCCTCGCCGATGAGCTTGACGAGCAGGTCACGGGCCTCGTTGTCGTCCAGGACGCCCAGCGGCAGCCGTACGGCGCCGGTCAGCCCGCCGAGCGCCGACCGGCTGGTGATCACGGTGGGGCACGAGGTGAGCAGCGGCCGTACCTGGGACTCGTCGGCGGCGTCGTCCAGCACGACGAGCATGCGGCGGTTGGCGGTGTACGTGCGCAGCAGCCGCTGCCGCTGGCCCTCCGATGCCGGTACCGCCTGGGCCGGGCAGCCGAGCCAGCGCAGGAAGTCCTCCAGGATCGCGCCGGGCCGGGTGGACTCGCGCAGGTCCGCGTACAGGATCCCGTCGGGGAAGCGCTCCCTGTGCCGCCACGCGGCGCGCACGGCGAGCGCCGACTTGCCCACCCCGGCCGGGCCGTGCACGACGACCAGGCCGGAGAACACCTGGTCGAGCAGGTCGGCGCGGCCGGTGAAGTGGGCGACGTCCCGCGGTAACAGCACCGGCGGGCCCGCGGAGACATGCAGCATGACGTCGTCGTGCAGCATGCGGTGATAGAGCAGCTGCAGCTCGGGGTCGGGCTCGATGGCGTGCCCGCCGTCGAGCTCGTCGCGCAGCGCCGTGTATGCGGACAGCGCCTCCACGCGCCGCCCGCTGCGATAGAGCGCCAGCATGAACTGGCCGCGGAAACGCTGCCAGAGCGGGTACTGCGCTACCAGACTCCGCACCTCGGACAGCACCTCGCGGTGCCGGCCCGCGTCCAGGTCGAGCTCGATCCGGCGCTCCAGGGCGAGCAGGCGAAGCTCTTCGAGCTCCTCGCGCAGCCGCCCGGTCTCGGCCCAGCGCCTCGCGTCAGGGTCCAGGTCCGCCAGAACCGGCCCGCGCCACAGGTCCAGCGCCTCGCGCAGCTTCCCGCCGTCACGCCCGGACAGCCCCTCCTGTATGAGCCGGCGGAAGCGGCCGACGTCGAGCTGATCGTCGTCGATGGCCAGCGTGTACGTGCCGGACACGGTGGTGATGACGTCCTTGCCGATCAGCTGCCGGAGCCGGCCGATGTAGCCGCGGATCAGCGAGTCTGACCGGTCGCCCTCCTCCAGCGGCCACAGCAGCTGTCGCAGCCGCTCGACGGTGAGCGGGCGGCGGACGTTGAGCATGAACATCGCCAGCAGGTCACGGTGCTTCGGAACGGTGGGGGTGCGATCCTCGGCGCCGTCACGTACCGACAATGCCCCCATAATCCGAAATTCCATGACAAATCCCCGGGTGCGGCGGGCAGGACGTGGCGTCAAAGCCTCAGAATCCCCGGCGTTCACGCCGGGGAGCGCGTCAACTGTCTTGGTCCGCCGAACGCGGGCCAAGATACGCGTTCATCCAGCGATCCAGCTCGGTGAACACCTGCTTGCGCACCGGCTCCGCCGACAGCACGAGATCGTGTACGCCGTCCGGGATGCGCACGCAGGTGACGTGCGGGCCCACCGAGGTGGCCCAGCGGGCGATCTGCCGCGGATCGAGCACGATGTCGGCCGAGCGGGCCTCCGGTACGAAGTCGCGTACCCGGAGCCCGTTGCTGGAGGCGAGCACGAGCACGGGCACGTCCACCGCGAGCCCCGCGTGCAGCCGCCGCTGCGCCCTGCGGATGGCGGCCAGCCACATGGCGTGCACCGAGAAGCCCTCGAGGGGCTTGAGCGTCAGGTCGTAGTCCCACTCGCCGCCCTCGCTGCGGTGCAGCGTCTGCCCGTAGGCCGTGCTGATGCCCAGCGGGAGCGCCCTCTTCGTGTACGAGAGCGGCGTCTTCAGCAGATCGGCGGCCAGCCGGAGCGGGGCGGGCACGTTCAGGTCGAAGAACGGGCTGTTGAGCGCCAGCCCGTCCACCAGGCCCCGGCCGCGGACCCGGTCGGCCCACAGGGAGGCGACGAGCCCGCCGGTGGAGTGGGCGTTGATCGTCAGCTCGTCGTGGTCCTGCCGGATGACGCGGACGGCCTCGTCGATCTCGGGGAAGTAGTCGGTGACGCTCCTGATCAGGCCCCTGGTCTGGTGCGGCAGTAACGAGCGGCCGTACTTGCGGAGGTCGAGCGCGTAGAAGTCGATGCCGCGCTGGACGTAGTGGTCGGCCAGGTGGTCCTGGAAGAAGTAGTCGGTGAACCCGTGCAGGTAGAGCACTGCCCTGCGGGATCCGGCCTTCCTGGCGACCAGCGTCGCGACGACCTCGCCCTCGAAGTCGTCCGGCATGTTCAGCACGGTGATCTCGTACATGTTAGACACCATAGAGATTGTCCGGCCATGACGGGACATCGGGCGGCACACCATTGCTTACTTTCGGCCGTTGATCGCCCGCGCATCGTAAAGGGGAAGGCGTTCGGCCGCTCCTGGCGGTTCAATGTGACGATGGCGATCCCGTCGGCGACCTCGCACGATCTCAATGCTGTCTGTTTGGCTACTGATGTTCATGCTCCGATAAAGACATATTTCGTATTCGGTGCGTAGGCTGCCGCCTCAATTGAGGCCTACGGTAAGCACCTCCATGGGGTTTGAGATTTTGCGTGGAGTTCGGGGAAACGGGGAAGGCGTGCGGCAGGCAAAGGAACCGGCGAGTGCCGGAGCGGTCCTCGGCTGGCTGGTGCTGGCGGCACTCGCGCCCGGAGCCGCCCATCTGCGTGCCGGTTGGCGCAAGACCGGGCTGGTGCTGCTCTCCTGCTACATCGCCGGGCTGCTGGCACTGCTCGCGCTGGGCCTGACGACCGACAACCTCATCGGCTCGCTGACCGAGAACTCCTGGCTGACGGCGATCATGGTGGGCGCCGCCGTGCTGGGGATGGCGTGGTTCGCCCTGATCGTGCACTCGTTCATCGTGCTGCGTCCCGGGCGGCTGCCGCAGTCCGGGCAGATCCTCAGCGGCACGCTGGCGGGGCTGCTCGCCGTCGTGATGGTGCTCCCGTTCGGCTGGACCGCGCAGGCCGTGTGGACCTCGCGGCAGACGCTCAACGACATCTTCCAGGAGACGCCGTCCGACACGCCCTCCTCCGCCGCGGCCGCCGGGGAGAAGCCGGAGGACCCGTGGGCGGGGCGGCAGCGGGTCAACATCCTGCTGCTCGGCGGCGACGCCGACGACAACCGCATCGGCGTGCGTACCGACAGCATGAACCTGGCCAGCGTCGACGTGCGGACCGGCAACACCGTGCTGTTCAGCCTGCCGCGCAACCTGGAGAACGTGCGCTTCCGCCCCGGCACCCCGATGGCCCAGCAGTTCCCCGGCGGCTTCCGGCTCCCGGCCGACCCGGGAGGCGGGCGCAGCGACCTGCTCAACAGCGTCTGGGAGTACGCCGACGCGCACCCGGAGCTCTTCGGCGGCAGGCAGCACCAGGGCCCCAAGGTGCTGATGGACACCATCGGCTACACCCTCGGGGTCAAGGTCGACTGGTACGCCCTGGTCAACATGTGGGGGTTCGCCCGGCTCATCGACGCCATCGGCGGCGTCCGGATCACGGTCGAGCAGGACGTGGTGTTCGGCAAGTACAACGAGGGCCTGGTCAAGGCCGGCACGCGCAAGCTCAAGGGCGCCGACGCCATGTGGTACGCCCGCTCGCGCACCTACAGCGACGACTACACCCGGATGCGCCGCCAGCGCTGCGTGCTCGGCGCGCTGCTCGACCAGGCGGACCCGGCGACGGTGCTGGCCAGGTTCAACCGGATCGCGCTGGCCACCAAGGAGCTGATCAGGACCGACATCCCGCGGTCGATGCTCAAGAACCTGGTGCCGCTGGCGCTGAAGGTCAAGAACGCGAAGGTGACGAGCGTGCAGTTCGTGCCTCCGCTGATCAGCACCGGCTATCCCGACTGGGAGAAGATCCGCGACATCGCCGGCAAGGCGCTGCGCGACTCGGCGCACGCCGACTCCCCGGTCGCCGCCTCCGCCGCCCCCTCACCCTCGCCGACCCCGTCTCCCAAGAAGTCGGCGACCGCCAAGAAGACCAGCCAGAGCCCGGCCAAGGGCCTCACGGAAGGCTGCGGCGGGCCGCTCTGACGGCGGCCTCACGCCGGCCTCACGCCGGCCTCACTCCGCCGTCGCGACGATCCGGCCCACCGGCACGCCGCCGCCCAGTACGTCCACCTCTTCGAAGGCGGCGGCCGGAGTGACGTCGCAGCCCATGCGCCGCAGCACCGCAAGGGCGATGGCCGTGGTGGCGCGGGGACTGCCGTCGATGACCTTCACCGCCACCGAGTGGCCCGACTCCAGGGCCACCACCAGCACCCCCTCGGCGCCGCCCTTGGCCACGGCGCCCGGGAGGGCCCGCATCAGCTCGGTGTTCTGATGGCCGCTCCCGCCCACGTACTCGGGGTGCGCGCGCATCGCGTCGGCGACCTGGCGTGGCGCGGTGCCCTGCGCGGCCAGGACCAGGGACTGCACGGCCCGGGCCAGGCCGGTCAGCGACAGGCCGAACAGGGGCGCGCCGCAGCCGTCCACCGCCACGTGCGCGGCCTTCTCCCCCGCCAGCTCCTCGGTGACCGAACGCACCCGGAGCTGCAGGGGATGGTCCGCCGACAGGTACGCGGGCACGTCCCAGTCGTTGGCCACGGCGGCGGCGAGCATGGCGGCGTGCTTGCCGGAACAGTTCATGCGCTCGCGGGAGGGCTCCGCGCCCTGCCTGACGAGCCCGTACATGGTGGACGTGTCCTCCGGCCACGACGGCGGGCAGGCCAGCGCGCCGAAGTCCAGGCCGTAGTCCTCGAGGATCTCGCGTACCAGCCGCACGTGGAAGTCCTCGCCCGTGTGGCTGCCCGCGGCGATGGCCAGCCGCGGCCCGGCCAGGGCCGCGCCCGCGGTGAGGCAGGCCAGGGCCTGGAACGGCTTGGCGGACGAGCGCGGCAGCACCGGCGCGTCCACCTTCCCCAGCTCCACCTCGGCGCGTCCGGACGGGTCCAGGCCGACGGCGCTGCCGTAGTGGACGCTCTCGACGAAGCCGGAGCGGATGACCTCGGCTAGCACGGCGTAGTCAGGCACGTGCGGCTCTCCTTCTCAGTGAGACTGACTGGCGGGACTCCAGCGTGCGGGCCAGCTTGGACAGCGACGCGTTGACGACCAGGTAGACCAGCGCGACGACGAGGTACGTCTGGATGAGCAGGCCGTTGTAGGCGGCCAGGACCTTGCCGCTGTAGAGCAGCTCGCCGTAGCTGACGACGAACCCCAGCGAGGTGTCCTTGAGCAGGCCGACGGACTGGCTGACGATCGACGGCAGCACGCGGCGGGCCGCCTGCGGCAGCACGATGAGGCGCATCGTCTGGAGCCGGGTGAGCCCGACGGCCAGGCCCGCCTCGGTCTGGCCGCGTTCGACGGAGTTGATGCCGGCGCGGAAGATCTCGGCGAAGGCGGCGGCGTTCGACACCGTCAGGGGCACGCACAGCTTCCAGAACAGCGGCAGATCCAGACCGTAGCGCGGCAGCGCGAACAGCACCACGTACACCAGCAGCAGCGCCGGGATGACTCTGACGACCTCCACGTAGGCGGCCGACGGGAGGCGCAGCCAGCGTCGGTCGGAGAGCCGTCCGAGGGCCAGGAGCAGGCCGAGCGCCATGGACAGCGCCGCCGACACGACCGCCGCCAGGAACGTGGACCACAGACCTGTCAGGAGATATCGCCACATGGGCCAGGTCGCGTACGGCTGCCAGCGGGCGGCGTCGAGCTGCCCGTTCGCCGCGAACTGCCGCACCGCCAGCACGGCGAGCGCGACGGCGGCCAGCGTGCCGAGCACGGTCGCGACACGGATGCGCCTGCGCGCCCTGGGCCCGGGCTCGTCGAAGAGGACGCTCATCGGATGATCACCAGCCTGCGTTCGAGCCTGCCGGTGACGAACCCCGCCGCCGCGGCGATCAGCGCGTACGCCACACCTGCCCCCACGAAGATCGGGATGGGCTGCGCCTCGATGAGGTTCACCCGGTTGGCGGCGGCCGTCAGGTCGACGACGCCCACGGCGGCGGCGAGCGCGGTGTTCATGGCGGTCGCGATGAAGATGTTGCCGAGCGGCTGGACGACCGTGCGCAGCGCCTGGGGCAGGATGACGTGCCTGAGCGACTGGCTGAACGTCAGCCCGATCGCCCGCGCCGCCTCGCCCTGCCCCTTGCCCACCGAGTTCACGCCGGAGCGCAGGGCCTCGCCGACGTACGCGGCCTCGTACACGGCGATGACCACGATGGCCGTGACCAGCGGCTCGGCCTTGATGCCGATCTCCGGGAGACCGAAGAAGGACAGGACGAGCAGCACCAGGAGCGGGAGGTTCTGGAACGCCTCCACGTACGCCGTGCCGATGGCGCGCAGCACCCGCACGGGGCTGACGCGCAGGGCGCACACGACCACCCCCAGCACCGCCGCGCCGGCGAACGACGCGGCGGTGAGCTGGAACGTCACGATCAGCCCCTGCCACAGCTCGGGCAGGTGATCGAGGAGCACGGACATCAGGACCCCGGCACGGAGCCGATCTGCGGCGGCTGGGGAGGCTCACCGGTCACGACGGTGCCGATGGACTTCTTCCAGATCTCCTGCCAGAGCCCGGCATCCTGGGTCTTCTTCAGCCAGTCGTTGACGAACTTCTTGAACTGGTCGTCACCGTGCTTGAGCCCGATGCCGTACGGGTCCACGGTGAACGGCTTGGTCACGATCTGGATCGACGGGTCCTTCTGGGCGTCCGCGATCAGCAGCGTCTCGTCCTGCACGTAGGCCACGCCCCGATCCTGCTTGAGCGCCTGGATGCACTCGGGGTCGCTGCCGAACGTGATGATCTCCGCCTGCGGCGCCAGTTTCTTGATCGCGGGGATGGCCGGGGTGTTCGCTCCCGCCAGGACCTTCTTGCCGTTCAGGTCCTCCGGCTTGGTGATGCCCGAGGCGCCCTTCTTCACGGCGATGGTGAGCCCCGAGGTGTAGTAAGGGCCGGCGAACGCGACCTGCTTGGCCCGTTCCTCCGTGATCGTGTACGTCTGGAACACCACGTCCACGGTGCCGTTGGCCAGCAACGCCTCGCGGGTCTCCGACGCCGAGTTGACGATCTTCACCTTGGGCTCGCCCAGGATGTACTTGGCCAGCGCCTTGCCCATGTCCGCGTCGAACCCCTCGACCTGGCCGGTGACGGGGTTCTGCTGGGAGAGCAGGGGCGCATCCAGCGAGCCGCCCACGAGGAGCTCGCCGCGCTGCTTGATCTTCTCCATGGTGGAGCCGGGCAGGATGTCGGCCGCCACCGCGACGGGCGCCTTGGCCAGCACGTCGCCGCCCTTCTGGGACGACTCCCCCGGCACGGCGGGGCTACTCGACTCACCACAGGCCGCCAGCCCTAAGAGCGAGATGGCGGCGACGGCGACAAGCCTCTTCATGAACGGTCACTTCCTTCGATTTCGAAGATAAGCCGGACCGTAGTGGGAGATTTCGTAGCAAGTCAATACGTTGTCGTCGTAAGTCTGGACGTGGTAGGTATCTCACATGAATCAGCGGCTGCCCGTGCAGGGGGCACAGGGCGACCTGCTGCGACTCGTCGCCACCGGCAAGGCCGAGTCACGCGCCGAACTCGCCCGCTTATCCGGCCTGGCCGCGTCCAGCGTGTCGCTGCGCGTGGAGGAGCTCATCGACGCGGGCCTGCTCGCCGAGGAGGGTTCGGGCACCTCGCGCGGCGGCCGCCGCCCCCGCCGCCTGCGCCTGTCCCCCGGCGCCGGCGTCCTGGCCGTCGCCGATCTGGGCGCCCACCACGTACGGCTCGGCCTCCTGGACCTCAGCGGCGCGCCGCTCGTGATCGAGGAGCGCGGCTACGAGATAGCCGACGGCCCGCAGGCCACCCTGGACCGCATCGCGGACGCGTTCGACGAGCTGCTGGCCGCCCACGTACCCCCTTCCGTCCCGCTCAGGGGGGTGGGCACCGGCATCCCGGGCCCGGTGGACCCGTCCAGCCAGCGCGTGGTGACCCCGTCGCGCATGCCGGGCTGGAACGGCTTCCCGGTCGCCGACCACCTCGCCGCCCGCTACGACCTGCCGGTCCTCGTGGAGAACGACGCCAACCTGATGGCGGCGGGCGAGGCGAGATGGTGGCCCGGCAGCGAGAACCTCATGGTCGTCAAGGCCGGCACGGGCATCGGCTGCGGCGTCATCGTCAACGGCCGCCTGCACCGGGGCCGGGGCGCGGCCGGCGACATCAGCCATGTGCGGGTCCGCTCGGACTCGTCGATCGTGTGCGCCTGCGGCCATCCGGACTGCCTGGAGGCGTACGCGAGCGGCGCCGCGCTGATGGCGGCCCTCCAGGAGTCCGGCATCGAGGCGACCCGCACGGCGGACATCGTCACCCTGGTCGACGACGCCATCCCGGAGGCCACCAGCCTGGTCCGCACCGCCGGCCGCCGCATCGGCGAGGTCCTCACGGTCCTGGTGAACTTCTTCAACCCTGATGTGGTGGCGGTCGGCGGGAGCCTGTCGGCCGCGGAGCCGTTGATCACGTCGATCAGGGCCGCGGTCTGGGAACGCTGCCTGCCGCTGGCGACCAGGGACCTGGAGATCGCCCCGGCGCGGGCGGGGCGGGACGCGGCTCTGCTCGGCGCGGGCACCCTCCTCCTGGAGGCCGCCCTGAAGGTCACATCTTGAAGATCGAGGTGTCCAGCTCGAAGTCGACCGGGGCGGGCAGCATGATCGGTGCGCCGATCTGCTCGGTGACCGCCACCTCATAGGCGTCATCTTTGATCTCGCTGAACACGGTCACGCTCGGCTCGTCGGCGACCGGATCGATCAGCACGTAGATGGGCACTCTGCCCAGCGCGTAGGTCCGTCGCTTCTCCACGCGGTCTGTGTAGACGCTGCTGGGAGAGACGACCTCGGCAACCATCAGCACCCCGGACGACAGCAGCTCTCCTACACCCCACCGAGGGCAATCAGGCGGCACGAGAGCGAAGTCGGGCGCGAGAGAATCTCGCGGACCTTCGATGCAGATGTTCAGGCCGCCGGGGGCTCCCAGCCATCCTCGCTCTCGGTAGAAGGGCCATAGGACGTGATCCAGCGCTACGGCCATCCAGGTGTGCTCCGGGCTGCCCATAGGACTCATAAGCAGTTTCCCTTCGATGACCTCAACCCGGCGATCGGGGAGGGGGGGGTAGGGCATCGAACAGCTCACGCGCGGTCATCCCTGTACGCGTGAGCTTCGCGTAGATCGATTCCGTCTGGTGCTTCTCTTCCATCATGGCGACCATGGAATCTTTCCCTTCGTATTCGAACGGACACGCTAAGTATTCCATCTTCGGGGAGTGCCCGCCACCCAAAACCGATTGCCGCAACCGGCGCGGCCGGTCAAGGATGGGCGGCGATGAGCAGGACGAAGATGCACGCCGACGAGGTCCACACCGACGCCGAGCTGGTTCGCCGGCTGCTCGCGGGACAGTTCCCCCAGTGGGCCGGGCTGCGGATCGAACCCGTTGACTCCTACGGCACAGACCACGACATCTACCGGCTGGGCGACCACCTGTCCGTGCGCATGCCGCGCATCGGCTGGGCCACCGGGCAGGCGGCCAAGGAGGCGCGGTGGCTGCCGAAGCTGGCGCCGCACCTGCCGCTCGCCGTCCCGGTGCAGCTGGCCATGGGGGATCCGGCCGAAGGCTATCCCTTCACGTGGTCCGTGTACGAGTGGCTGCCCGGCGCGAACGCCAACGGCACGATCACGGACCTGGAGCAGGCGGCCGTCGATCTGGCCGCGTTCATCAAGGCGCTGCGCAAGGTGGACCAGGCCGGCGCCCATCCGCGTCCCCGCGGCGCTCGCGGCGCTCCGCTCGCTGAAGGGGACGAGTTCGTCCGCCGGTCGATCGCTCAGCTCGGCGACCGCATCGACGGCGCCGCGGCCCTCCGCTCATGGGAGGAGTCGCTCAGCGCCCCCGTCTGGGACGGCGCGGAGGTCTGGGTGCACGGGGACCTGCTGCCGGGCAACCTGCTCGTGGTCGGCGGCCGCCTGTCCGCGGTCATCGACTTCGGCGGACTCAACGTGGGTGACCCCGCCTGCGACCTCCAGCCGGCGTGGAACGTGTTCGCGGGCGAGAGCCGCCGGCGCTTCCACGCCGAGCTCGGCGTGGACGACGCGTCGTGGCTGCGCGGCCGGGGCTGGGCGCTCTCCCAGGCCGTGAACGCGCTGGCGTACTACTGGGACACCAACCCGGGGATGGTCCGCCAGGCCTCCCACGCGCTGGCGCAGGTCCTCGCCGAGAGCCGGAGGCCCTGAGCACGGGAGCGGCGCACGGCTCGACTGGCGGCCCAGCCCGATGAAGAATTGCCCCCGGAGTCCTTGGATCATCCCACGGGGGAGCACGATGTGACGGATGTGACCTTCGGCGTCTTGGGACCAGTGTTCATCCGGGTGGGCGATCGGCAGCCGGTCGAGCTGAGCGGCAAGCAGAGCGCGCTCCTGGCCAGTCTGCTGCTCAACGTCAACTCCCCCGTCTCCCAGGACCGCCTGCTCGCCGCGCTGTGGGAGAAGCCTCCGCCGTCCGCGGTGGCCAACCTCCAGTCGTACGTCGCCCAGCTGAGAAAGACGCTGCCGCCCGGCGCGCCCCTCCTCACCAAAGGATCCGGCTACCTCTTGCAGACCGGCGCCGGAGAGGTCGATCTGCTCGCGTTCGACGAGGGCGTACGGCAGGCGAGGCTGGACGCCGAGCGGGGCGACGCCCGGGCCGCGGCCGAGGGGTTCCGGCGGGCGCTGGCCCTGTGGCGGGGAGGTCCCGCCGAGGGCTCCCGGCTCTGGGGCGACATGCCGGCCCGGGTGAGCGAGCTGGAGGAGCGCCGTACCGCGGCCCGGCTCGACTACGCGGAGGCCAGGCTCGTCATCGGCCCGCACCAGGAGGTCATCGACGATCTGCGTCACCTGCTGACCGACCAGCCGCTGCGGGAACGGGCCTGGCACCTGCTCATGCTGGCGCTCGCTCGGACAGGGCAGCGGGACAGGGCGCTGGAGGCGTACCGGCAGGCCCGCGAGGTCCTCGTACGGGAGCTCGGCATCGAGCCGGGCACGGAGCTGCGGCGGTTGCAGGCCACGATCCTGCGCGGCGAGCCGCCGTCCGCCGCGGCCGGGCCGCAGGCCGTGTGTCAGCTGCCGCCTGACGTCGCCGACTTCGTCGGCAGGGGCGAGGAGGTGGCGGCGGCGGTCGAGGCCCTGTGCGAGTACCGGGCGGCGGCGGTGCCGCTCTGCGCGATCTCGGGCCAAGGGGGCGTGGGGAAGACGGCCCTGGCCGTACACGTCGCCCACCTCGTACGGCACGACTTCCCCGACGGACAGCTCTACATCAACCTGCGCAGCGCCGGGAACCACCGGGTGGATCCGGAGGAGGCGCTGGGCCGGTTCCTGCGCGCGCTCGGGGTCGACAGCGCCGCCGTGCCGAGCGGCCTGGACCAGCGCGCCGAGCTGTTCCGCGACAAGCTGGCGAACCGGCGCTACCTGGTGGTGTTCGACGACGCGGCCGACGAGGGCCAGGTCCACCCGCTGCTGCCGGGCACGCCGGGATGCGCCGTACTGATCACCAGCAGGCACCGGCTGTCGGCGCTGCCCGCGGCGCGGAGGATCGATCTCCCGGTGATGCCCTCCGGCGAGGCGCTGGAGCTGCTGCGGCACCTCATCGGCGCCGACCGGGCGGCCGAGGCGCCCGGCGAGGCCGGCATGCTCGTCCACCTGTGCGGCGGCCTGCCCCTCGCGGTACGCATCGCCGGCGCCAAGCTGGCCGCGCGGCCGCACTGGAGCCTGAGCCAGCTGGTCACCCGGCTGAACGACACCGGCAGCCGGCTGCGCCAGCTCTCCCACGGCTCCCAGGAGGTGCGGGCCAGCCTCGCCGTGGGCTACCAGGGCCTGACCCCGGCGGCGCGGCGGCTGTTCCGCCTGCTCGGCCTGCTCGAGGCGCCGGACTTCGCCGCCTGGACCGCCGCCGCCCTGCTCGACCTGCCGCACGGCGAGGCCGAGGACCTGATCGAGGAGCTGGCCGACGCCCGTCTCCTGGACGTGGCGCCCCGCGACCCCTCCGGCCACACGCGCTACCCGGACGACCCGCCAGAACCCGACCCATCCCGCCACACGCGCTTCCGCTTCCACGACCTGACCCGCATGTACGCCCGCGAATGCGCCGAGGCCGACGAGCCCGAGGACGAGCGGACCGCGGCCGTCCGCCGCGCCCTGAGCGCCTGCCTCGCCCTCACCCGGCAGGCCCACGTACGGCTGTGCGGCGGCGACTACCGCCTCCTGCGCGGCGACAGCCCGCTCTGGCAGCCCGAGATCGTCGTACGCGACCCGCTCGCCTGGGTGGAGGCCGAGCGGGCGAGCATCGTCGCCGGGGTCCGCCAGAGCGCGGCGCTGGGGGCCGACGAGCTGTGCTGGGAGCTCGCCGCCAGCGCCGTGAGCCTGTTCGAGACCCGCAGCCTCTACGACGAGTGGCGCACGACGCACGAGACGGCTCTACGCGCCACTCGCGCGTCGGGCGACGTCCGTGGCCAGGCGAGTGTGCTCAACGGCCTGGCGAGGCTGTCCATCGCCCAGTACGACATGGTCCGCAGCGAGCGGCTCCTGGAGGAGTCCCTGCAGCTGTTCGAGAAGGCCGAGGACGGGCACGGGCATGCCCTGGCCCTGGTCAACATGGGCGAGCTCCGCGGCCTCCAAGGCCGCCACACGGATGCTCTGGCCTGCTACAACCAGGCCGCCGACGCCCTGGCCCGGACCGGCGACCGCGGCACGGAGATCACCGTCGTGCGGGGCATCGGCCGCATCCACGTCAGCCAGGGCCGCCTCGACCTCGCGGCCCCGTTCGTCCGGCGGGCGATGCGGCTGGCCGAGGACATCGGCGACGTCCGCTCGTGCGAGTTCGCCAGAGTGCTCCTCGGAGAGATCGATCTCGCCCGCGGCGACCGCACCGCCGCCGAGAACTCCTTCAGCCGGGCGATGGCCTCCTTCGACACGCTCGGCTTCCCCAGGGGCACCGCCTACGCGTCCCTGGCGCTGGCCACGGCCCGGCTCGCCCAGCGCTGCTTCACCGACGCCGAACGCCTCCTGCATCAGTCCCTGGCCATCTATCGGAACGTCGGGGAGCGACTGGGCGAGGCCCGCGCCCTGCTCACCTTCGCCGAGCTCCGGCGCCTGCAGCGGCGCTTCGACGAGGCAGTGGCGACGCTGACCGACGTCGTGGCCATCTGCGAGGCCACCCCCTTACCCCGCCGCCGCGGCCACGCCCTGCGCGCCCTGGGCGAGGTGCACCGCGACGCCGGGAACCTCCCGGCGGCCGTTAATGCATGGCGCCGTTCCCTGGAGATCCTGGACGCCATCTCGTCGTCGGAGGCCGGTGAGGTGGCGGCCTTGATCGAGCGGTACGACGAGCACCCGGCGAATCCGACGAATCCGACGAACTGACGCTGGCCCCTTCGACTGCCTCCAACAAACCCCGAATCCGCAGGTTCGAGGGTTTCCGAGGTCACTCCTTGCTATTGACGCGAACCGCCGTCGTTGCATCGGCGAGCGTGAGCCGGCCGGTCAAGGTGAGCGGTTCGAGCACGGGCCCCCGCGGATGGAGCCATCGGGGTCATCCCGGAGGCCGGAAGGGTTCCACCGTGCAACCGCCGGAGGATTCCAACGCAGCCGCACGGCTCGCGGCCGGCGATTTAGCATCTTGACATACTTACGGCCGAATGGATCAATTACGGACTTGTGCGCATCCTTGCAGGAACACTGGTGGTCGCCACCATGGTCACCGGGTGCTCGAGCGACCCCGTCGACGCGGCTCCGCCGGTCCCGCTCGCGCTCCCTTCCGCCACGGCCGCGAGCCCCAAGCTGCATGCGGAGACCGTAACTCCTTCGCCGCGGGCGACGCCGAGCCCGGTGCCGCTGACCCTCGATCAGGCGGCCCGGCATTACCTGAGCACCGTGCGGCCGTACAACATCGCGCTCGAACGACTCGAGCAGGCGATCAACGGCAGCCAGCCTGTCGCGACGCTACGCCGCCGAGCAGCGCAGGTCGCCACCGCGAACAGGACACAGATCGGCCAATTGACCGACACCGCCTGGCCCAGGACACTGCGCGGGCTGATGGGGCAGCTCAAGGCCGAATCGCTCAAGGCGCAACGGCACTGGCTCCTGGCCGCGCGTGCCCGTGACCGCGACGCGCTCATCCAGGAAGTGCTGAACGCCGCCCGCCACGACGGGAAACCTGCGGTGGGGAAGATCCGTACCCTACTCCGCCTGGAGCAGTACGACGAAGACGACTACTCATGATCGTCCAGTACCCGCCAGCCGAACGTCATGCTGCGGCGATAACGTCTTCGGATGAAGTGCGCCAGCCGCCACTGGGCATACCGTCTGATCTTGCTGAGGCGCTGGCCGGAGGGTTCGTAGCGGAAGTATCCGGCCCAGCCGCACAGGAAGCCATTGAGGTCCTTGAGCCGGACGAGACCGGGCAGACCGGTGACGGCGAAGTTCGTCATGGCCCGGCGGAGCAGTGACCAGGCTTCCTCGGCCGGATTGAGTTCAGGAGCGTAACGGGGAGCTGAACAATGCATAGCCAGGTGGCGTGATGTCACCGCGGCAGATGGTGTGCAGGCAGCCGAACGCAAGATCGCGATGTCCGCGTGATCGACCCGCAGCTGCATCCCGAATGCTATCCGTCAAGCTTGACACGCGATCATCGGCATGGCTTGATCGTATGGCTTCTCGCACTGGTGAACGATTTTGAAGGAATCATGTTGTCAACGCACCGCCTTGATCGCGCTTCGTCATCGCCTCGGCCTGCGACCATTCGATTAGCCCGCCGACTGCTCACCCTCTGCACCGTCCCGATCATCGCAGCGGGCCTGATTGTGGCCCAAGCGCCCGCCGCGAGCGCGGCCGACTCCAAAACGGACCTCGGCGTTTCTCTCCCGTCTAACCTGAGAAGCGGTGACATTGCCGCGGGCCGCGACAAGCTCTTCGTCTCCGCCGCCGACCGTATCGTCGTCGCCAACACTCAGGGCTCTGTCACCGACACCATCCATGACCTCCCGGGCGTGTCAGAGCTCGCATCGGCGGCCGACGGCTCCCGCTTGTACGCGGCGGTCAGGGGCGCGAACCAGGTCGCGGAGATCAACACGGCAACCCTCGCCATCACCCGGCGCATCGACCTGACCGCCTATCCGTGCCCGTCGACGATGTCCCTGTCCGGCAGCCGACTCTATGTCGGTTACGGTTGCAGCATCTACGACAACAAGAACGGCGTCGTCAGCTTCGACGTGTCGGCGACGGAGCCGGAGTTCACCCAGGTCGAGACCGGGCTGTTCAGCCCTCCGCTGCTGGCCGCCGCCGGCGGGACTCTGGCCGTCGGCATCACCGGCAGGACCCCCAGCGATCTCTTCATCTACGACGTGTCCGGTGCCACCGTCACCCGCCGCGGTGTCATCAGCGGCGTCACGAATGATCTGTCCAACCCGAGTGACCTCGCCATCACCCCGGACGGTGCCACGCTGTTCTCCGCTTTCGGCTACCCGTACAGGGTCGACAGCTGGGACACGACCGCCATGACCCATGTCCGCAGCTACGGCACGCAGTCAGGGAGTGCCATCACCCTCAACCCGGACGGCTCCCGTCTGGTGGGTGGAATGGCGCGTCGTCCGACCGTCGAGATGTTCGACGTTGCCACCGCGGAGAAGACGTTCGAATACACGCATCAGGCCGACGAAGTGTCCGCGGTCCCTGGCGGCATCGCCATCTCCGGGACCACGGTCTTCGTCGTGCTGAGAGGGCTGTTGGACCGGCTCTACCTGGCACGGCTGCCCGACGTCACGCTTCCCCCGGCCACGCTCAGCCTGACCGCTCCCGAGCGGGCGACCGTGCTCGAACCTCTCACGCTGACCGGTCGGCTCACCTCGCCGGACGGCTCGGCCCTCGGCATACAGACGCTGTCCGTCATCCGCCAGCGACCGTACGGCATCATGGAATCCCTGCCCGAGGTGACAACCGCCGAGGACGGCACATTCACCATCACCGACACCCCACAGGCCGTCGACTGGCACAGGTACGAGGTCGTCTGGGAGGGCACTTCGGCTTTCCGGTGGAGCACGGCCTGGTCGCCGTGGTTCACGGTGGACAAGCGCTCCTCCTCAATCACCGTGACGCCGTCGCCCGAGCCGGCCGTGTTCGAACCGCTTACGCTGACTGGTCGCCTCACCTTGGCAGGTGGCTCGGCTCCCGGCGCGCAACGCCTGGCGGTATCCCGCAAGCTTCCAGGCGACGTCAAAAAGCCCCTCACCGAAGTGACGACCTCCGACGACGGCACATTCACCGTTACCGACACCCCGCCAGTGGGTGGCGTCATCTACTACGAGGTGAGCTGGGCTGGAGACTCCATCTACAGCTCGACCCTGGCTTGGCACCCCGTGACGGTTGCCAAACGCCAGACGACCCTCACCCTGTCGGGCCCCGAGAAGGCGGTCGCCGGCGACCAGCTCGAAGTCAGCGGCAAGCTGGACGGCGGTGGCCGGCTCCCTTCGCCGAATGCCGTGCTCACGGTGCAACGCACCTTTGTCGGCCGTGAGGGCACCATCAGGAGGGCATTGCCGAACGTGACGGTGTCCGATGATGGGTCGTTCAGCTTCACCGATACAGCTAGCGATGGCGGCGAATACACCTACAGCGTCAAGTGGGTCGGCGACTCAACGTTCATGACCGCGGAGGCCACGCACGTGGTTACGGTTCGCGGGCGACCCAGTTAAGAAACGAAGTCGCTGAGCCGACGGCCCCAGGGCGACCCGGGTGGCTGCCTCGCCATCCGGGCCGCCTGTCGGCAGCGTGCGCTGCGAATGCACCGACTGAATGCTTGTCCTTGGACAAGACTGTCTTCGGCGCGGTCTGCTTGAGTATGTCGATCATTACAACACTCATAGGCGACATCGGAGCGTGGATGCAGTCTCCTCCAGACGGCAGAGATGGTCCGGCTCCACCCGACAATCCGCGTCTTACGGCGAGACCGACTCCGTGGCCTTATCGATGATTACGTGCATGTGGCATTAGCCTGCGGCTTTCACGGCGAATGTTGGAGGTGGTCTGGCACCCGCTGGGGCAGGTCCGGCGCAGCCGTTACTCGGCCAGATCGTCGGAGGCGTCACCGGGGGTCGGGTCGGCGTAGGCCGACCACGACAGCGACGCGCCCACCGAGGTCGCCAGCGTCGGCTGGTTGAGCGTCACCGACGGCTTGCCGAACGTCACCAGCAGGCGCGGGTGCGCGGTCGGGTCGACGGTCAGCGGGTCGACGGCGGTGAAGTCGTCCATCGCCTGGTACGAGACGCCGCCCACCGGGGCGGTCTTGGCCTCGTTGGCCGCCTTGATCAGGATGCCGCCCATGGGCGCCCCGGCAGAGGCGTACCAGGCGTTGACCATCGCGGTCACGTCGAAGCTGTGCCAGCGCGACAGCTCGCCGACGTTGCGGGTCACCGTCGAGGCGGCGGTGGCGGCGAAGGGGGGCTGGTTGTTCCAGGACACGTTCTGGGGGTCCCAGGTCCACGAGTCGTCGGTGATCTCGTGTGCCGCCAGCGTCACCGCCGCGCCCTCGCCCAGCGCCTGGTCGAAGTAGAGCTCCAGCTTGGCCTGGTCGATGCGGGTGCCGATCGGCAGCACGTCCGCGTCGGCGGCGCCGAAGTACAGCAGCGCGCGGTTCAGACCGGCCGAGGCCGTCTGGAACTCAGGTCTGACACCGGCACACTCCACATAGGCGGATAAGGAGGATCTAAAGATCCACGAGAGCAAAACATCCGAATCACGCCACAAACCGGAACATTCGGTCAAAATACACGCAACGTGACATACGAGGACTTCGGAACACACCACCGAAAGGCCACTTCTGGGGCTCCAGCCTGCGAAGATCGCTCCGTCGCCGACGACTTCACCTACCGACGGTCAAGGTAACTGTCGGTAAACGCAGCAGGTCGGTTCGTTCCAAGGCTGAGGGAAGGCGGACGCGACTCCCAGCAAACTCACAGCAACCGCTCAGGCACTGCGAGCCTCCGGAGACACCCAGGGGACTCTTGACCGCTGTCGCCATTCATGTGTAGATCAAGAGGTTTGCCGCTGCCCGCCCCGCACCCTCAGGAGGACAACCCCATGCCCGCGGCCGGAACACCCCCACGGTGAAGATCCAGCCTCATGAGGCGAGCACGGTGCAGCGGCACGGCCGTGGACGGGCGATCCGCATCGCCACCGTTCTGGCCGGCTTGGCCCAGCTCGTCCTCGCCGCCCTCCTGATCGGCATCCCCGCCGGCTCCCCCACCCTCGACGAAGTGCCCGTCCCCGAAGGCGTCGCCACCACGCCATCCCCGGCCGCGCTGGCCGTTCATCCCACCGCCACACCGGTCAGACCGACCCCGCGTGCGTATCCGGCCACCAACCCCACCCGCGCCCCGCGTACGACACCCACCGCACGCCGAAGCCGGACCGCACCACCCGTCGCCGCCCGCGTCACTCCGCCGCGACAGAAGACGGAAACGGCGACCGTTCCCTCGGATGCGCCCACCAGGGCGACGAAATCCGCCACCACCGACATACCAGAACCTTCAGAGCCGAGCCGGCAACATACGCCGCCCGGCCAAACCCGAGAACCGCCAGGACAAGCCGATGAATTGGCGCAAGAAACCACGCATGAACAACCCACCCTGCATGCCAACATTCCGCACGGACAGACGCAGAAATAGGCCAGATCAAACCAGCGCCGACGACCTCAGAGGTGGGCCAGCAGCATGTCCAGCGGCCGCGGTACCCGATCGAGATCGAGCGCCCCGACGAGCAGGCCGGAGTAGCGAATTTTGCGGCCACTGCCTGATCCCATGAATCGGCGCAACTGGTCGTGAGTGGCACCCCCGCGCCATGCGGGTTGCTTCTGGAGCGTACGAAATGAGCTGAGTTCGCCCTCGGCATCGACAACGCGTTCAACCGTGGCGGTGCCGAGGGCTCGGATCAGCTCGTCTTCGAGGTCGGCGATGCACACGAAGAATCCCAGCGCCTCCAGATCGCTCCGGCTGAGATTTGCTCCGAGGCCGGCACGCTCGAGGGCGTTTCGGTAGTCGCCTTCCTCCCCGACGTCGCACAGACCGGCCAGCCGGAGATTGTGACCGGGAGGCCCGAACCTACGTATATACGTCGCGATGTTCGTCGCGCCGCCCATCGCCACAAGAGAGATGCCTTCGGCCGCCAGGTCCCGGCCACGGCGCTCGGCCAGCGCTTCGATCGCCGACTTGTCACTGGCGCCCTCGACCAGGACCACGGTTTGCGTGTCGCTCACGAGCCCAGCCTTGCACCGAGCCTGGAAAGGTTCATCCCCTTTTCCGGCGACGCGCCACTCCCCTGGCAGCGCGTCGACGTACAGCTGCGGACGCCTCTCCTCTAGCCTGCGATGAGGGCGTTGGCCTCCGTGATGAGCTTCCGTGCGGCATCGTCGGGGGCCATCCGGCCGAACAGAACCTCGTTCGTGTACCGCGTGAGGATGTCTTCCATGGCGCTGGCGTGCTTCGGCGGGGCGACGGGCGAGTCCGTGAGCTCGTCCTTGACCTTGTCGAGGAAGGCCAGCGTCTTCTTGTCGGTCTCCGGGAGCTTGTCCCTGACCGCCGCCAGCACCTTGGAGCTGGCCGGCAGGCCGCGGTCGCTGAGGATGATCTGGCCCGCCTCCGGGTCGTTGATCATGAAGTCGATGAACTTGGCGGCCTCGGCCGCGTGCGCGGACTTCGACGAGGCGGTGTAGAACATCGCCGGCTGCAGGAACATGCCACCGGTGGTCGCGCCCTGTGGCTTCGGCATCCGCAGCAGGTCCACTTCCTTGCCCGACGCCTTGTTGATCGAGCCGAGCTGGTTGCTCCACCACATCCCCATCGCGCCGTTGCCGGTGGCGAAGAGCGAGCGGTCCTCGCCCAGGGCGCCGAGCTCGACGCTCTTGGCGGCGTCAGGAGAGCCCTTGGTGTTGATCAGTTTCCGGTGGACGGCCCACCACGCCTTGAGCGTATTGGGCGAGATGCCGAGCTTGTCGCCCTGGTAGAAGGACTCGCCCCGCTGAGCGGCGAAGATCTGCAGGAAAGCCGGGTTGAAGCTCTGCTGCGTGCCGTAGACCTTGCCATCGGTGGCTGCGGTGATCTTCGCCGCCAGATCGGCGTACTGTTCCCAGGTCCACGTGGTGTCGTCGGGTAACTGCTGCCCCGCGTCCTTGATCGCCTTCGGGTCCACGACCAGGGACCAGGCGTTGACGCCGGTGGGGATGGCGAACTGCTTCTTGTCGATGGCACCGGTGGCGAGCACCTTGCTGTCGATGTCGGCGGTGTTGACCGTGCTCGACAGGTCGGTGAGCGTGCCCCGGTCGGCGTACTCCCGCAGGCCGCGGATCTCGAGGGTGATGACGTCCGGCGTTTCGTCGCCCGCGACCTTGGTGGCCAGCTTGTCGTAGTAGCTGCGGAAGTCGGAGAACTCTTCCTCGATGTCGATGTTCGGGTTCTTCGCCTCGAACTTCTTGATCGCCTCTTGCGTCATCTTCTGCCGCGCGGCGCTGCCCCAGTAGGAGAAACGCAACTTGACGTCGCCGCCGGCGCCTTCGCCGCCGCAGGCCGCAGTGATCGACAGCACAGCAGTGGCCAGCAACGCTGCCGTCCACCTCTTCTTGCCGGAGCCCAAGGCTCCACCTCCTGGGGATTGGGGGGGTGCAGGACCAGAGAGATCCGCAAGATTACCGGGGCGATGATGTTGTCGGAAGGGCTGACCATACGGCCGCCGGCGTCAGGGGCATGTCGATGTGGTCGATGTTCAGGGCGTCGCAGACGGCGTTCACGATGGCGGGTGGGATGCCGATGCAGCCGGCCTCGCCCGCGCCCTTGGCGCCCAGCGGTGTGTTGGGGTTGGGGGTGGTGGTCTCCAGGAGGGTGACCGGGGGCATGTCGGCGGCTGTCGGGAGGAGGTAGTCCAGGAGCGTCGTGGCGTACGGGAGGCCGTTCTGGCCTATGACCGCCTGCTCGTACAGAGCCTGGCCGAGGCCCTGGGCGATCGAGCCGTGGGTCTGGCCGCTGACGATCATGGGGTTGACGACCACGCCGTAGTCGTCCACCGCCACCAGTTGGCGCACGTGGACGGTGCCGAGGTCGGGGTCCACCTCCACGACGGCGACGTGCGCGCCGTACGGGAACGCCTGCGGTGGGGCGACGATCTCGTCGGCGCGTAGAGGGCCGGTGCGGGCGACCAGTTCGCCGATGGGGAGCCCGGGGAGCGGGCCCGCGGCGACACCGGCCGTGAAGTCGTCCCCCGAGGGGCCGTCTGTCCGATGGTCGGGCTCCAGGAGCTCCGCACACGTGTCGCCTCCGACCACCAGGCGGCCCGCCGCGTACGAGACCTCCTCTTCCTCCACCCCGAGAAGCTCGGCGCAGCGGCGGCGGGCGGTGGCGACGAGCGACTCGGCGGCGCGCCACAGCGCCGCCCCGCCCACCTGCATGGAACGGCTGCCGAACGTGGCGAAGCCGTAGGGCACCTCGCCGGTGTCGCCTTCGACGACGCGGACCCGGTCGACGTCCACGTCCAGGACCGAGGCCACCACCTGCGCGAACGCGGTGAAGTGGCCCTGCCCGGCGGAGGTCGAGCCGACGCGGGCGATGAACGTGCCGTCAGGGCAGGCCTCCACGCTGCCGAACTCGTCGCTGTCCGGCGGCCCGCCCGAACGTTCGACATACGTGGCGATGCCCACGCCGATCGGCGGCCCGCCCTCCTCGCGGCGGCGAGCCTGCTCGGCGCGGACCTCGTCGTAGCCGACGGCGGCGAGGGCCTTGTCGAGCGCGGCGGCGTAGTCGCCGGAGTCGTAGGTGCGGCCGGTCGGCGTCAGGTACGGGTACTGGTCGGGGCGGATGAAGTTGCGGCGGCGCAGCTCGGCCGGGTCCATGCCGAGCCGGCGGGCCAGCCGGTCCACGGTGCGTTCGAGGGCGTAGGCGGCCTCCGGGCGCCCCGCGCCGCGGTAGGAGGTGGTCGGGGCGGTGTTGGTGAGCACGCAGCGGACCTGGGTGTGCACTCTTGGGGTGCGGTACGCGCCGGTGCTCATGGCTCCGGTCATCATGGGGACGAAGGCGCCCGTGTGCGGGTACGCGCCGATGCCGGCGTCTATCAGGAGCTCGTACGCGAGGAAGACGCCGTCCTCGTCGGCCGCCAGCCGTACGCGCTGGGTCTGGCCGCGACCGCGCGGGCCGGCCAGCATGGCCTCGGCGCGGTCCTCGCACCAGCGGACCGGCCGGCGCAGGTGGACGGCCAGCAGGGCGGCGACGACGTACTCCGGGTAGGTCTGGCTCTTGGCGCCGAACGCGCCGCCGGTGGCGGGGACGATCACCCGGATCCGGTCCCTGCCGAGCCCGAGCGCCGCGGCGAGCGAGTCGCGCAGCCGGTGCTGGGCCTGGTGCGAGGCGTACACGGTGAGGCGGCCGTCGCGCCCCGGATCGACCAGGACGGCCCTCGGCTCCAGCGACGTGGGGAGCAGGAGCTGCTCACGGTAGGCGGCCTCGACCACCACCGGGGCGGAGGCGAACACGTCGTCGGCCGGCTCGCCGAAAGTGCGCTCGACCACCAGGTTGTCGCCGTCGGTACCGGGAGTGAGGGTGAAGGGCAGTGGCCCCAGGATGAGGCGGACGGCTTCGGCGCCGTCCTCGGCCTGGGCGCGTGTACCGGCGGCGACCACGGCGAGCGCCTCGCCCGGGAAGCGGACGCGGCCGGTGGCGAGCAGCGGCCACGGTGTCCGGTCGTCCCCGCCGGGCAGGTCACGGGCGGCGAGGTACGGCAGGTCGGCGGCGGACCATGCGCCGGCCACGCCCTCCTCCTCGAGCGCGGTGGCGACGTCCACCCCGCGGATCAGCGCGTGCGGCACCGGGCTTCGGGTGAAGGCGAGCTCGAGCGTGCCGGCGAGGTCCAGGTCGGCGACCCTGCGCGCCTGGCCGGTGACCAGGTCGCGATCCTCACGCCGCGCGAGCGGCATCCCGATGTACCGCAATGTTTGGACACCCCCGCTTTCGGTACCAACGTCGATATCGGATTCCCGGGATGGTTGACATGAAACCGGCACAATTCGCCTACGTCGCGCCTGCCTCCGTGCCGGAGGCGGTGGCCGTGCTGGCCGAGCGCGGGCCGGAGAGCCGGGTGCTGGCAGGCGGTCAGAGCCTGCTCATCGAGCTGCGTCACCGGACCGCGCGCCCGGCCCTGCTGGTGGACGTCAACCGCGTCCCCGGGCTGTCGGAGATCGCGGTCGAGGACGGCTCGGTCCACGTCGGCGCGCTGGTCCGGCACGCCCAGCTGGAGCACGCCAGGTTCGACGACTCGCTGGCCGAGCTGTTCCGCCAGGTCGCGCCCTACGTCGCCCACCCGCCCATCCGCGCGCGCGGCACCTTCGCCGGAAGCCTGGCGTGGGCGCATCCGGCGTCGGAGTGGTGCGCGCTGGCCATGGCCATGGGCGCGGGGATCGAGGTGGCAGGCCCGGCGGGAGGGCGTACGGTGCCCGCGGACGCGTGGTTCCGCGGGGCCTTCGCCACGGCCTGCCTGCCGGAGGAGCTGGTCACCGGCGTCCGGCTGCCGCGTCCGCCCGCCGGGGCCGTCGCCGCGTTCGCCG
Organism: Nonomuraea helvata; assembly: GCF_039535785.1. NCBI lineage: Bacteria > Bacillati > Actinomycetota > Actinomycetes > Streptosporangiales > Streptosporangiaceae > Nonomuraea > Nonomuraea helvata. The sequence goes on along the minus strand of NZ_BAAAXV010000003.1, from coordinate 25,330 downwards.
AGCTACGCCGCACGCACGGCAGTTTCGCCCTCGCCGCCGCCCTGGTCATGCTGCGGCTCTCCGGTGGCCGGGTCGACTGGGTACGGATCGGCCTGGCGAACGCGGCGGACGTGCCCCTCCGCGCCGTCGAGGCCGAGCGTCTCATGACCGGCGAGCTCCCGGAGCCCGAACTGCTGGCGGAGACCGCCGTACGGGCCGCCGCCGAGACGGACCCGCCCGACGAGCCGCACGCGCCGGCCGCCTACCGCAGGCACGCGCTCGCCACACTGGTACGGCGCTGCCTCACCCGCGCCGTCCAGAAAGCGACAGCGGGAAGCCCATGAACGTCGAACTCATGGTCAACGGCCGGACCCACCGGCTCGACGTCGAGCCCCGGACCAGCCTGGCCGACGCGCTGCGCGACCGGCTCGGGCTCACCGGGACCACGCTGGGGTGCGAGCACGGGGTGTGCGGCTCGTGCACCGTGCTGATCGACGGCACCGCCGTCCGCTCCTGCCTCGCCCTGGCCGTTCAGATGGAGGGCGCCGACATCCGCACCGTGGAAGGGCTGGCCGACGGCGACCGGCTGCACCCGCTGCAGGAGGCGTTCGCCGCCGAGCACGCGCTGCAGTGCGGCTTCTGCACCCCCGGCTTCCTCATGCTGCTCGCCGGGGCGCTGGCCGAGGAGCCGGAGCTGGACAAGGACGAGCGGCGGCTCGACGAGCTCCTCGCCTCGAACCTGTGCCGCTGCACCGGGTACGCGGGCATCCGCCGCGCCGCGGCGCGCGCCGCGGCCCGCCTCCGCGGTGACGACAGCCACTGAGCTTGTCGTTTAACCTGCCTGCTCGCGGTGCTCGGTGAGTGATGCCGCGCGTTTGGCGGTCTTTCCCACCTCGTGATGACGGGCGGGGACGCGGTTCCTTGATCCCTTGGGGCGTCCGGGACCAGCGCTCGTGGGTTTGGGCGCACCGGCGGGCTGGGGCAGGCTCGTGCGGAGGTGGCGAAACCCCCGGCGGACGCGAGCGGGGGTGAGCCGCTCGGGCGGCAGCGGCCTCTCCCACGGGCGGCGAAGGTCTTCGGCGAGGAGGCGAGCGAGACGAAGCTGGGTGTAGGCGATAATGATCAGCCAGGTCCAGCGGTCAGCGGCGTAGGGGTCGCGGATCTTGGGGACGGTCCAGCCCAGGGTCTGCTTCCACATTCTGAACGTGTGCTCAAGATCGAACCTGCGCAGGAACGCCTGCCAGAGCCGATCCAGATGCGCGGCGGTGATGCCGATGGCCGATGTCCACAGCCACACCGGCTTGGGATCACGTTCGCCGGACAGGTGCTCGACCCGCAGATGGATGAGGGTGCCCTCGATGACCGGGAGCTCGCCGACATGATCGATCCAGGCGCTGCGGCGGCCCAGCCGAGGGTGTAGCCGGTCCCAGCAGGAGGCGACCGCCGTGCCGTACCGGCTGGTGGCGGTGCTCGTGAGGTGGGCCGGCTCGCCCCAGCTGGTCTCGTCCTTCATCCGGAACTCGCCTCCATGTTTGGGCGGACGTCCGCCACCGGGGCTGGCCAGCAGGAATTCCTCACGCGATGGGGCGGGACGCAGCAGCACCCGGTCCGAGCGCAACCGGCCCAGCACCTCCACCGGCAGGCCGTCCAGGAGGAAGGCCAGTCGGGCGGTGTCGTATCCGGCGTCGACCACCAGCAGGATGTCCGGGTCGCCCTGACGCCACTGCCCGGCCTGGATCAGGCGGGCGACCAGGTCGCGAAGCTGGGTTGCGGTGACGGCGGCCTCATCGTCGTCGGGGCCGAGCCGCACTGCGTCGAGCACCGCAGTCCAGGAGGTCCGGCCGGTCTCCAGTGCGGCGATCATCGAGTATGGCCAGCCGGGGATCATCTGATGCTCGTCCTTGCGGCGGCCGTAGGTGTGGCAGAACAGCCGTTCGGGGCTGGTCGGCGCGTCTGGCCGCAGCCACGCAGTCACATCGGCGGCCAGGACGATCCGCCCGCCCGCCGCGCGCGGCAGCGGCACCGTAGCCAGGGCTCTGCGGAGCCGGCCGATCTCGATCCGGCCGTGGTTGATCGCGTCATACAAGGCGCCGTGACCGCGCCGGTGTTCGGGGGCCAGCGCCAGTCCGACCAGGCTGCGTACCGGCCCGTCGGCGCATAACACCGCCTCGGCCAGCTCGAACAGCTCATCCGCGCGCGCCGTCAGGCAACCATATATCTCCTGGCGGAACTCCGACAACTCCGCCATCGCTTCGGCCCGCTCACCCTCCTGGCCCGATTCCAGGACAGCCGCCACCGCGGATGCCAGCATGGAGGACACAGCCACCGCCTCCTCTTCTTTGGGTTGACACCTTGAAGGTGGAGACGGTGGCTGGCCTGGGTCACGGCGACACGCCGTATCGCAGAGGACACAATCCGCTATGCCGGATAGATGACTCTCAGACCCGATCGCCACAAACGTCCAGGCCAGAGGTTAAACGACAAGCTGAGAGCCTGCTGACAAAGGGTTGGGTCGCTGAGCCGGGGACGAGGCACGCTTTGGTGGAGGCCATCTTCGAGTGATACGTCCGCGGCCGAGCCCAAGCAAGACCACAAGGCCGCCGCCCCTGCGGGCGGTCGGCGATCAGGGACGTGGGCCGAAGCCTTGGGCTGCGAGCCACGTGGCGCAGAGGCTGGGCCAGGCGGACGCGGTCAGTTCGCCCTGGCGAGCCCGGCCCGTGCTTGCCCGTGTCAGGCGAGTCATGCATCGCGTTCTGTCGGGGCGACGAACCTGGTCAGGAGAGTTTGGAGGGTTTCGAGCTCGGCGTCGGTGAATGATCCGAACAGGTCTTCCGCGGCGCCGGCCGCGAGGCGCTGGGCGGTGCCGAGAGCGTCGATGCCCTTGTCGGTCAGGCTGAGATTGGCCACCCGTTTGTCGGTGGTGGACCGGGCCCGGGAGAGGTATCCGAGGGTTTCGAGGTCTTCGACGGTACGGACCATGCCCGCCTTGTCGCTGCCGGTCTGTCGGATCAGGTCACGCTGGGTCGAGACGCCGTCGCGGCCCAGGAGCATCATCACGCCGAAGTGGCGGCCGGTCAGGCCGAGCGAGGACAGGGCGTTGTTCAGCGCCCCGGCGGCTCGTTGGTGCGACTGGCGCAGCAACAGGCCGAGTTGAAGGTCGACTCCGCGCGGCTTCGGCATGGTTCCATCCTATGTTAGATTCACATGGATCGGATTCAAGTGAATCTATTTGGCGAGACGAGGACGGCGTGTGACGACGACACAATCAACGGGGGATGCCGGCGTGGTATCCAGGTCCGCGCCGCGCTGGCCGTGCTGGGTGTTCCGCATCACGAGCACAGTCGCGGCGATCATGCTGTTCGATCAGGCGGTCCTCGCCGGTCAGTTCCTCTCCGGCAGCTACGACTCACTGCACGTTCACCGCGAGAACGCGACCTTCGCCGGCATCTCCGTCCTCATCTCCGCCGTCGCGGCCGTACTTCAGCGGTGGCCCGGACGCGGACCCTGGTGGCCCATCCTGGCCTGCCTCGGCCTCTTCGGCCTGATCGGGCTGCAGATCGTTCTCGGTTTCTCGCGAGCGATCAGCCTGCATATCCCGCTCGGTGTGGCGATCATCCTCCTCGCCACCGCTCTGGCTGTCTGGGCCTGGAGACACCGATGACCGAGAAGAACCACCGGATCACGTTGAGCCGCCGGGCGTTCATCGGCGCCGGCCTTGCCGCCGGCATCGGCCTGGGAGTGGGCATCCCGTTCTCCCTCGGCGCGGCCGGGCTCACCTCGACCGGCAACCTGCTCCGCAGCCGATTGCCGCTCCCGCAGCCGTTCACGATGCCCTTCCAGACCCCGCCCGTACTGAAGCCGGTGCGCAGCGACGCCGATACCGACTACTACGAGATCACTCAGACCGCGGCGACGGCCTCGATCCTGCCGGGGGTGAAGACGGCGATCTGGGGCTACAACGGGATCTTCCCCGGCCCCACCATCGTCAGCCGACGTGCCCGCACAACCGTGGTGAGGCACACCAACCACCTTCCCGTTCCCACGGTGGCGCACCTGCACGGCGGCCGTACCCCGCCCGACAGCGACGGATACCCGATCGACTTCGTCTACCCCGTCGACAGGTCCTACGTGAACCAGCACATGAACATGGAGCACATGAACATGGGCGGCTCGATGGTCGGAGATACCACCGAAGGCCACCGCTCCTACACCTATCCACTCGACCAGCGCGCGGCGATGCTCTGGTACCACGACCACCGCATGGACTTCACCGGCCCGAGTGTCTGGCGCGGACTCGCCGGCCTCCACTTCGTGCGAGACGACGAAGAGGACGCTCTCGGCCTGCCCTCCGGCCCACGCGAGCTCCCTGTCATGATCACCGATCGCAGCTTCGCCGCTGACGGATCCCTGTCCTACCCGAGCATCGACGGGAGCCTGATGAGGACACCCGGCGTCACCGGCTCATTCGTCGCCGGCGTCCTTGGAGACGTCATGCTCGTCAACGGCACGCCCTGGCCGGTTGCGAGAGTCGACGGCGCCACATACCGCCTGCGCATCATCAACGCCTGCAATGCCAGACGCCTCGACCTGCGTCTCGACCCGCAACCTGATGGCCTCCTGACACAGATCGGCACCGACGGCGGGCTCCTTGCCGCACCCATTCGTCATGAGCATGTCGAGCTCGCCCCCGCGCAACGTCTCGACGTCATCATCGACTTCTCCAACTACAAACCTGGAACCGCGGTGACGCTGCTCAACGACTTCGGTGACGGGAACATGTCCCAGGTCATGCGCTTCATCGTCGGCGAGAAAGCCGACGAGCCGTTCACCGTTCCCGACAAACTCTCCACGGCCGAATCGCTCACCGCGGCCCAGGCCGTCACGACCCGCACCTTCCGCTTTCAATCGGGAGACGTCAGCCACATGAAGGGCTGGCTCATCGACGGGCGACCATTCAGCCCCAACGACATCGCCGCCGCGCCGAAGCTCGGCACGGTCGAGGTCTGGCGGCTCATCGCAGACTTCCATCACCCCGTGCACCTCCACCTCAGCCCCTTCCAGGTGCTCTCCCGAGGTATCGGCGGCCCCGGGGCATTCGACGCCGGATGGAAGGACACCATCGACCTGCGGGCTTCGGAAGAAGCAGCAATCGCGATCAGATTCGACGGTTATCCCGGCAAGTACGTCTTCCATTGCCACAATCTGGAACACGAGGACATGGCCATGATGGCCAACTTCACCACCCGATGACCGAGGAGGCCTTCGGTTCGGCATGCACATGACGCCTACTTCGCGTGTACGAACATTCGCCTGGCTGACCCGCTACCGCCGGCTCGTACGGATCTACGAACGCAACCCGAGCACCACGAAGCCATGATCTGGTGGGCCACCGCGCACCGGATGACCCGCCGCCTGACCCGCGAACTGGCAGGTCAACCGCCCCCTGGCCGCTGAGGCGGATCTTCGAGCGGTTCACCCGCCTCGAGGACGGCCTCCGCCGCGACGCCGGCGGGAGCGGGCTGGGCCTGGCCATCTCACGTGAGATCGCGCTGAGCCACGGCGGGACGCTCGAGGCCGAGGACGCGCCGCGCGGCGCCAGGTTCGTCCTGCGGCTCCCACGTCTCGGCGACCCTCCGGCCGACCAGCCGCAACACCTGAGCGCCGTCGTCTAGAGCGCCGCATCGCGTCCCGCACCGCCGACGAATCCGGCAGGTCAGGGGCTGATCTCGAGAAAGCGGTCGCGGGCGGCTGCGAGGTGGGCCCGCATCGCCTCCGAGGCCGCCTCCGCCTCGCCCGCGGCGATGGCCTCGACGACGCGGGCGTGCTCGGCCAGCGTGGGATCCCCCGTGCGCCTGCCCGCGTAGCCGATGCGGAACAGGTGCAGGTGGCCGTGGGTACGCCGGAGCGACTCCCTGAGCGCCTCGCTGCCCGAGAGCTCGGCGATCAGGTCGTGGAAGCGCGCGTCGTGCTCGGCCAGGCCGTGGTACTCCTCGTACCTCGTGCCCTGGGGCGCCTGCGGGACGCTGGCCAGCTCGGCGCGCACGCGCTCGCGGGCCTCGGCCGTCACCCGCTCGGCCGCGCGCGCCGCGGCCCACGGCTCCAGGAGCAGCCTGAGCTGGTAGAGGTCGGCGATCTGGTCCGGCCTCAGCTGGGGCGCCACCGAGTAGCCGCGCAGCGGCTCCTTGGTCAGCAGGCCCTCGGACTCCAGCGCGGACAGCACCTCGCGCACCGGCGTCTGCGAGACGTCGAGGAGCCGGGCGACGGCGTAGATGTTGACGCGGGCACCGGGCTCCAGGTCGCCGTTCATGATCAGGCTCTTGATGCGCTCGTACACGTCCTCGGTCAGGACGCTGCGCCGGGCCGCCGGAACGAGCCCCTTTAAACGGTTTTCGAGCTCATTGGACACAGTTGACGCTCCGAGGGCGAGTTTGAGGGGGTCTTGACGGGCATCGTGCGTTGTATGCAACATAGCGGAAATATCCAATAGGAAATATTACTGAGGATCGCGATGGCCACAACCCTCCGAACCACTGTCCGCGGCCGGTTGCGCTGGTACATGATCAGCTATGTCTTCGCCGGGCTCGTCATCAACTATCTCGACCGTGCCAGCCTGGGAGTGGCCCTGCCGTTCATGGGAGAGACCTTCAAGCTCTCCAAGACCGAAGAGGGCATGATCCTGGCGGCCTTCTTCTGGTCCTACGACTTCTTCCAGCTCGCCGCCGGCTGGTTCGTGGACCGGTTCGGGCCGCGCAGGACGTTCACGTTCGCCTCCATCTGGTGGTCGCTGTTCACCTCGCTGACGGCGCTGGCAAGCAGCTTCGCGACGCTCTTCGGCGTACGGCTGCTGCTCGGCATCGGCGAGAGCCCGGCCGCCACGACCAGCGCCAAGGTCACGGGCCGGTGGTTCCCCCGGCACGAGCGGGCGCTGGCCACCGGGATCTGGGACTCCGGCTCGCGGGTGGGTGCCGTCATCGCGCTGCCCGTGGTCACCGCGCTGATCGGCTTGCTGGGCTGGCGGTGGACGTTCGCGATCATCGGGGTGATCGGGCTGTTCTGGGCGTTCGGGTGGTGGCGCACGTACCGGGACCCGCAGGACCATCCGAAGATCACCGAGGAGGAGCTGGCCTACCTGCGCGAGGGCGGCGCCCGTTTCGAGGGCGACGACGAGGGCGCGACCAAGCTCCGCTGGCGGGACCTGTTCCGCTATCGCACGATCTGGGCGATGATGCTGGGCTTCTTCTGCCTCAACATGGTCGTCTACTTCTTCCTCACGTTCTTCCCGACCTATCTGGTGGAGGAGCGCGGGTTCAGCCTGCTGAAGCTGGGCCTGTTCGGGGCGCTGCCGGGTCTGGTGGCCATCGCCGGCGAGTGGCTGGGCGGCTGGCTGTCCGACCGCCGCATCACCCGGGGCGACTCGCTCACCCGCGTCAGGAAGCTCTTCATCTCCGGCGGGTTCCTGGTCTCGACCGTGATCGGCGTCGCCGTCTGGGTGCCGGAGGCGTGGATGGCGCTGGCGCTGCTGTCGATCGCGTACGCGGGCTCGACGTTCGCCGCCTCCAACATCTGGGCGCTCCCCGCCGACGTCGCCCCGGCCGACCGGCACGTGGCCTCGATCGGCGGCATCCAGAACTTCGCCTCGAACTTCGCCGGCATCATCAGCCCCATCATGGTCGGCTTCCTGGTGGACAAGACGTCGTCGTTCACCGTCCCGCTGATGGTGATCTCGTGCGTGGCGCTGCTGGGCGCGTTCACGTACGCGGTGATCCTGAAGCGGGTGGAGCCCCTGGGGTAGCGATCAGGCGGGCCGGTGGAAGGTGGCGCGCCAGCGGTGGCGCTCGCCGTCGCGCAGGTCCTCGACCCGCCCCTTCTCCAGCCCACCCGCCGCGAAGGCCGCGATCTCGGACGGGGTCAGCGGCCATGGCGGCGCGAACGCCCGCCCGCCTTCCTCCCGGCCCGACGCGATCACCAGCAGCGTGCCGCCGGGCCGGACGAACTCCGCGACCGCGGCGATGGCGCGGGCGTGCAGCGGCTCCGGCAGCGCCTGCACGGTCATGATCTCGACCACCAGGTCGAACGCCTGCCGCCACTCGCCGGGCGGATCCAGCAGGTCGGCGGCCTGGTAGCGGACCTCGCTCCCGGGGAAGCGCTCCTCGGCGAGCCGGACCGCCGACTCGCTCACGTCGAAGGCCACCGTCTCGTAGCCGAGCCCCGCCACGTGCTCGGCGTCGTCACCCAGCCCCGCACCCACGACCAGCGCCCGCCCCTGACCGGCGCGGGCCCACTCCACCAGCAGGGGGTGCGGGGAGCGCGAGTCCCACGGCACGATCGCGTCGCCGGTCGCCGACTCGGCGTAGAGCCGCTCGAACCACCCGGTGGGGTCGCCCTGGGCCAGCGACTCACCGGCCAGCCTGATCGCATCGGCATCGGGGTCCCGGCCCGTCATGAGTCCTCCCAACAGGATCCCGTACGGCTCGCCACGCTCGGCCTTGGCGGCCAATTCGACCAGATTAATCCGATCCCCGAGTGGGCCGACCAGCTCGCGCTGGGTGAAGGTGTGCTCGTGCACGTACCCCTTGCGCCGCAGCGCCACGTCGAACAGCGGGAGCAGTGCGCAGACGCCGGGCGTGGGGTGGGGGCACGGCTGCTCGTTGTGCCACCAGTCGAGCTCGCCCGCTCGCCCGGCGACCGCCAGCTCGACGACGTCCAGGTCGGTGGCCTGGCGGTCGAGCAGCTTGCTCGCGGCCTCGAGCACCTGCTCGCGCTGGTACTCACCGACCTGGGCCCACTCCTCCGCCGGGATGTCCGCTATCCGGTACGGCCGCGCGCCCAGCGCGAGCCCGCCCCTGCCGAGCAGCTTGTGGGTGATGACCTTCCCGAGCCGGTTGGCGAGCTTGCCGGGCACCCGCGACATCACCCCTGCGGGCACACCATCGGCGACCGGCTGGGCGGCGTCCCAGTCGATCAGCTCGACCGCGTCGGGAAAAGGGGGCTCCGGCCGGGCGCGGGTCAGCAGCCCGTCCCGCTGGATCTTCCACAGGAAGCTCTCGTAGGCATCCAATGCGCCGCCCTTACGCGAGAACGGCCCGACATAGCGGGACACATGCCAGCCAAAGGCTCCCGCCAGAAGCAGCTCGGCCCGCACGGAGGCGGCGAAGCGCTCGCTGCCGACGATGGAACGGGTCTCGTCCCAGAGCGCCCTCCGCAGCGACGCGGTCGCCTCGCCCAACCAGGACCAGTCCGGATGGTGCGCCATGAACAGGTGGACGGCCCAGCTCTCGTGCCAGCGCCACCTCTTGCTGATGAGCAGTTCCCTGACCAAGAACGTGTGCAGGTCAGCCTCATCCGCCGCGAGTAACAGCGGCAGCCCCACCAGCACTATCGGCTTGCCCCGCTTGGTCCGGCCCCCCCGTATCTCGGCCCAGGCGGAGACGCGGACCTTGGGCACGGTGTCGAATCCCGCGAGCCGGGCCGCGTCCGCCACCAGCTCCCGGAGCCGCGGCTGATCGTCCAGTGACAGCACGGGGCAGCGCCACGGGAACCGCCGCGGCAACCGGTCCGCCACGAAGGCGAACGCGCAGGCTCCGAACGCGGCGGCGACGATCAGCACCGCCTCGAGACTTCTATAGGCCTCGCTCGCCAGGAGCAGACCGGCACCAAAGCCCAGGATCGCCACCACGCCGATGACGATTTTTCCCCATTCAGGAAGGAAGCACGACAGGAAGTTCCTCGTCAGCAGGATCCATAACACCCGCCACCGCGTCAGCCGCACGCCCGCCCACCCGCCTCTTGATCGGGTAGGAACCTTACGCGTGGAACGACTCCTTCGCCAGCCGCCGCAGCCGCGTCTCGTCGATGTCGTGTCCCAGCCCCGACTGGGTGAGCGGCACGGCGATGACGCCGGCGTTCGCGCCCACGATCGGGTTGACGATCTGGTTCTGGCGCGGCGGCTGCGTCACGTCGCACGGCAGCGTGCAGCCGGGCAGGCTGGCGATCGCCACCGTCGCCGCCCTGGCCAAACCCGCGCCCTGGCCGCCCGCGCACTGGATGTCCCAGCCCGCCGCCGCGGCCCGATCGTGTGCCCGGCGGGACTCCGAGAGCGAGGGGAACAGGGTGGGCCGCAGCAGCAGCACCTTCGCCGCCCGCAGCGTCAGGTAGTCGTCCAGCTCGGCGGTGGAGGCGGCCTCGACCGCGACCGAGGCGGACACCTGGTCCTGCAGTGAGGCGTGCGTGAAGACGTCGCCGGCGGCGAAGGGCCGCTCGATGACCTCCAGGCCGTAGGAGTCGAGGGCGACGAGCTGGCCGAGATCGGTGTAAGCGTTGCCGCAGTCGACGGCCAGGGTCAGGGCCGGGTACGCCTGCCGCACCGCGCGTACGGGCTCGACGTCCCAGCCGGGCCTGATGTCCAGCGTGACGTGCCCGTACCCGGCGCAGACCTGCTGGTTGACCCGGGACACCAGGCTCTCCACGGACGCGTCGGGGGTCAGCCGCACGGTGGCCATGAGGGAGGTGCGGGTGCCGCCGATCGCCTCGGCGAGCGGCACCCCGCGCATCCTGGTCCACAGGTCCCAGCAGGCCATGTCGACCGCCGGGTCGCCGCTCGGCACCGTGTCGGGGTGCTCCCAGTCGACGCCGATCAGCAGCGACGCCAGCGACTCCTCCAGCCTTGACCACGTCTTCGGCTGAGGGGAGATGGCCTCGCCCCAGCCGGTCATGCCGCCGTGGTCGGTGAGCTTCACGAGCAGGGTCTCCGACCTCCTGCCGTACGGCAGAACCAGTCGGAAGACCTCAAGCTCCCGCACTCGCGGCATGTACCCCCCTTTATGACGCGGCTCCCTCCATAGTGCCTGCTGCGCGCCGGTGGACAAAACGCGGGGCGAGCAGAAAGGCCAGGACCGCGAGCGCCGCGGTGAACGACAGGCCGATCGCGTAGCTCTCCCCGGTGGCGGTGAACAGGGCTCCGCTGAGCGCGACGGCCACCACGGTGAACACCGACTCGCCCACGCCGACGGCCGCGCTGTTCTGGCCCTCCTCGCCCTCCTTGGACATCTCGAGCACCAGGACGGACACCGTCGGGTGCAGTGCGCCGATGCCGAGGCCCGCGACGGCCATGGCCGGGTACGCGACCGCGACCGGCAGGGAGTCGATGAGCACGAGCGTGACGAGCGCGATGCCGATGGCGATCAGGGCGGCGCCGCCCCGGATGGCGGTCATGTGGCTGATCGTGCCCCGGCCCTTGATCCAGGAGCCGGTGGACCAGCCGAGGGCGCCGACGGTGAGGACGATGCCCGCGCCGGTGGCGGTCAGGCCGCGCTCGTTGATCAGCATGAGCGGGATGAGCACCTGGGACGCCGTCAGCGAGCCGAAGGCCAGGCCGCGCAGCACGGGCGCGGTCGGCAGGCCGGGGGCGGCCCTGAGCGAGCCGGGCAGCAGCAGCCTGGGCAGGGCCACCGCCACCAGGACGACGCCGGCGAGCAGCAGCGGCAGGCCGGCGAGCTTGAGCGCGCTGCCGTACTGGATCAAGGCGGCGGCGACGGCGGTCAGCGTGGCCCAGACGAGCTTGCGCCCCAGGCCCGGTGCGGGCCCGGCGATGCCGCTCGCCACCTCGCGGCCCGCGGTGCCGCGCCAGAGCAGCAGCGCCGACGGGATGACGATCAAGGCCACGCCGATGAAGACCCACCGCCAGTCGGCGTTCTCGACCACGAAACCGGCGATGGCCGGGCCGACCATGGACGGCACCACCCAGGCGGCCGAGAACAGGGCGAACACCTTGGGATGCATGGCCGGCGGATAGACCCGGGCGACGACCACGTACAGGGAGACCTGGATCAGCCCTCCCCCGAGCCCCTGCACGAACCGGCCCGCCACGAACAGCTCCATGGTCGGCGCGAGCCCGGCCAGCAGCAGCCCGGACACGAAGCCCGCCACACCGGCCGCGATCGGCTGCAGCGGCCCCCGCACGTCACTCCACCGCCCGCCCAGCACCGTCCCGATCACGCTGGCCGCCAGGGTGGCGCTGAAGGCCAGGTTGTACAGATGCATGCCGTCGAGCTCGCGGGCCACCACCGGCATCGCCGTGGCCACCGCCATCGCCTCGAAAGCCACCAGCATGACCAGCGCGACCAGCCCGACGCTGAGCGCGCGGTACTGCGCGGACACCACGCCCGCCGTAGATCTCTCAACCGTTGTCGTCGTCATACGCGGAAAACTATGGCGAAACCGCATGCCGGCACATCGGGCGCGGGACCTAGGCATTTGGGCCTAGGGCATGCGGGCCTCGATGCCGTCGAGGAGCAGCTCGAGGCCGTAGCGGAAGCGCTCCTCGCCGTCGTCGGCGATCAGGTCGTCCACGAACTTCTGGATGTGCGGGAAGCGCTCTGTCGGCAGCGCCCGGTAGTAGTCGGCGAGCTGCCCGGCGAAGCGCTCGAAGTACTCCCGCGGGTCGTCCAGCCCGGCCGCGCGCATGCGCGCGTAGTGCAGGGAGCCCTCGTACGCGTCGCCGGTGACGTACAGGTGGATCCGGTCCATGGACAGGGACGCCTCTCGCGGGGACATGCCGGCCTCGATCAGCAGCCCGAAGACGAACTCGCCCGCGAGGATCGAGTTCTCCCCCGACGGGACGCTGGCCAGCGCCACCCGCGCCACGTCGGCGTGGGCGGTCAGCACCCGGTGCACCTCCATGGCGTACGCCCTGAGCTGCTCCTTCCAGCGGCTCGGATCGCGCTCGGGCAGCTCGATCTCGCCGAGGACCCGTTCGTAGATGAGCTCGAGCAGCTCCTCCTTGTTGGCCACGTGCGCGTAGAGCGAGGCGGGGCCGGTGTCGAACTCCTGGGCGACGCGTCTCATGCTCAGCGCGTCGAGCCCCTCGGTGTCGACGATCCGCAGCCCGGCGTCGACGATCAGGTCCTGGCTGAGCTGCCGCTTGGGCGGCGCCGGCTTGCGTGACTTGCGCCATGGGGGCGTGGGGACGTCCTCGGATCCTGCCATGCGACCAGTATACGAACGCTGTACTTGACACGAACAGTGTTCGGCCCTAAAACAGTGTTCGTAACGAACAGCGTTCGTTGGATAGAACACCGTTTTGAGGAGTCCCCCATGACAGTCACCGCCTCAGAGGCGACGACCGAGATCCAGCCCTACCGCTGGCGCTGGATCGCCCTCTTCGTGATCCTGGCCGCCGAGGTCATGGACCTGCTCGACGCGCTCGTGACGTCGATCGCCGCCCCCAGCATCCAGAAGGACGTGGGCGGCGGCGCCAGCCTCGTGCAGTGGCTCGGCGCCGGATACACCCTGGCCATGGCCGTCGGACTGATCACCGGCGGCCGGCTCGGCGACCTGTTCGGCAGGAAGCGCATGTTCGTGATCGGCGCGTTCGGCTTCACCACCGCCTCCCTGCTCTGCGGCGTCTCGGCCGGGCCCGAGATGCTGATCGCCAGCCGGGTGTTGCAGGGCCTGTTCGGCGCCGTGATGCTCCCGCAGGGCCTCGGGCTGATCAGGGAGATGTTCCCGCCGCAGGACATGGGCAAGGCGTTCGGCATGTTCGGGCCGGTCATGACCATCTCGTCCGTGGGCGGTCCCGTGCTGGCCGGATGGCTGGTCGACGCCGACTTCTTCGGTACGGGCTGGCGCATGATCTTCCTGATCAACCTGCCGATCGGCCTGGCCGCCGCGCTGGCCGGGATGCGCTTCCTGCCCGAGTACCGCCTCTCGAACGCCACCAAGCTGGACCTCGTCGGCGTCGCGCTCGTCTCGGTGGCCTCGTTCCTGCTGATCTACCCCCTCATCCAGGGCCGCGAGCTGGGCTGGCCCGTGTGGACGTACATCTCGATGGCGGCCTCGATCGTGCTGTTCGCCGTCTTCGCCCGCTACGAGTCCCGCCGGGCCGCCTCCGGCAAGGACCCGCTGGTCACGCCGGGGCTGTTCCGCAAGCGCGCCTTCACCGGCGGTCTCGTGGCCGGGCTGGCGTTCTTCTCCGGCATGATGGGCCTCGGCCTGGTCTTCAACCTCTACACCCAGCTCGGTCTCGGCTTCAGCCCGCTCAAGGCCGGCCTCACCGGTCTGCCGCAGGCGATCGGCGGCGTGATCGGCTTCGGGCTGGCGATGTCCGGGCTGCAGGAGAAGCTGGGCCGCGGCCTGCTACAGATCGGCACCGTCGTCATGGCGGCCGGCGCCGCCGTGCTCGCCCTCACCATCCACCTCGCCGGGCTCGACGTCGGCAGCTGGCAGCTGGCTCCCGGGCTCGCTCTCGTCGGCATCGGCATGGGGCTGACCATGGCGCCGTTCTTCGACATCGTGCTCGCGGGGGTCGAGCCGCACGAGTCCGGCTCCGCCTCCGGCACGCTGACCGCGATCCAGCAGCTCGGCGGCGCGCTCGGCACCGCCGTGCTCGGCACGCTCTTCTTCAACCTGCTCCAGAACCGGTGGAGCTTCGGCTCGTCGATGCAGGTCACGGTCTGGGTCGAGGTGGGGCTGCTGGCCCTGACCTTCGCCCTGTCGTACCTGCTGCCGCGCAAGGCCAGGGCGGACGGTCAGGGCCATTGAGAGCGGGGCCGGGCACGTCACACCGCGATGTGACGTTCGGCCCACTGCACGATGTCGCGCCGCTCGATCGCGGCCGCCATCAGGTCGGGGAAGGCGTCGGGCGTGCACGCGAACGCGGGCACGCCCATCGCGGCCAGCGCGGCGGCGTTCTCGTGGTCGTAGAACGGCGCGCCCTCGTCCGAGAGCGCGAGCAGCACGATCACCTGGACGCCCGCCTGCGTCATCGCGGCCACCCGGCGCAGCATCTCCTCCCTGACGCCGCCCTCGTACAGGTCGCTGATCAGGACGAAGATGGAGTCGGCCGGCCGGGTGATGAGGCCCTGGGAGTACGCGATGGCCCGGTTGATGTCGGTGCCGCCGCCCAGCTGGGTGCCGAACAGCAGCTCCACCGGGTCGTGCAGTTGCTCGGTGAGATCCACCACCGCCGTGTCGAACACCACGAGGGACGTCTTGAGCGAGCGCATCGACGCCAGCACCGCCCCGAACACGCTCGAATACACCACCGACGCTGCCATCGACCCGCTCTGGTCGATGCAGAGCACGACCTCGCGCTGCACCGACCGCTGCCTGCGGGCGTAGCCGACGAGCCGCGAGGGGACGACCGTGTTCCTGTCCGGCAGGTAGTTCTTGAGGTTGGCCCGGATCGTGCGGTCCCAGTCGATGTCGGCCACCCTCTTGGGGCGGTGGGTCCTGGCCGACCGGTCGAGCGCGCCGGTCACGGCCGCCCTGGTCTTCTGGGCGAGCCTCCGTTCGAGCTCGTCCACCACCCTGCGCACCACGGCCCTGGCGGACTCGCGGGCCTGGTCGGGCATGACCCGGTTGAGCGCGAGCAGGGTGCCGACGAGGTGCACGTCCGGCTCGACGGCCTCGAGCATCTCCGGCTCCAGGAGGAGCCGGGTGAGGTTGAGCTTCTCGATGGCGTCCTTCTGCATGACCTGGACGACCGTGGAGGGGAAGTACGTGCGGATGTCGCCGAGCCAGCGCGCCACCCGGGGCGCTGACGCGCCGAGCCCGCCCTCCCTGCCGCCGTCCTGGTCGTAGACGGCGGACAGCGCGGAGTCCATCCGCGCGTCGACGCCCTCCAGCCCGCATCCGGTGCCGTCGGCGTCGCCGCCGCCCAGCACCAGCCGCCACCTGCGCAGGCGCTCGTCGGTTCCTTCGCTGGGCCCCTCGCTGGTCGCGCTCATCCGTCCGACTCTCCCTCTGCCTTGCCAAGAATCGCGAGCACGGTCGCGACGGCCGCCGCCGCGCGCCGCTCGTCCACGTCCTGCTCCCCTTCCCGCCGGCCGCCCTCGGCCGAGCGGACGCGCTCCCCGATCGCCCTGCGCTCCGGCGCGGCGAACCCGCCGAACGTACGGCGCAGCAGCGGCAGCACGTCGGTGAACTGGTCGCCGGACAGCCCGGTGAGCCACCCGTCCACCAGGCTCAGCAGCCGGGGATCGTGCACCAGCAGCAGCCCGCCGCCCGCCAGGAACCCCTCCACCCACGCCGCCGCCCTGGCCGGGGTCTGCCCCCTGGACATGGCCCTGGCCATACGGTCGGCCGCGTCGTCGAGCTCGCCGGCGTCCAGCAGGATCCTGGTGAGCCGTCCTTCGATGAGACCGTGCAGGTCCTGCCGGTCGCTGATGCCGCGCAGGGTGACCAGCCACCGGCTGCGCGGCGAGGCGTTGTCGTGGCTGCCACCGCCGTCGCCGCTGCCACCGTTGCCGTTGTCGTCGTTGCCGCCGATGTCGCCGGTCGTCAGGAGGGCGACGGCCGCGTGCACCGCGTCGACGTGTTTGAGCAGGTCGGCGGCCGCCTCGTCGTCCACTCCCGTGACCGCGACCGGCAGGCCGACGCGGATCCGGTCCAGCATCGAGCGCACGATCACCGCCAGCCCCTCGGCCGGGGTGCCCCGGACGTCGCCGTACCGGTGGGCGCGTACCATCGCCGGCAGCGCTGCCATCAGGTGCGTCACGTCGGTGTCGAGCGCCGCCTTGGCCGACAGGGCGGCCAGCACCTCGGGCAGCGCCTCCGGCAGGTCGGCCAGCAGGCACTGCTCGACCAGCGACGTCAGGTCCGCCAGTGCGGTCTTGTCCGTCGCGGCCAGGTCCCTGGCCCGCTGCGCCGCCGCCCCGGCCACCGTGGTGCCGAGCGCGGCCTGCTCGATGAGCGCCAGGTCGTGCTCGGGCCGCCACTGCAGCGTCCAGGTCTCCCTGAAGGTGCCCTTCCCCCGCGACTCACCCGGCGTGCCCCAGCCGACGCCGAGCAGCCTGAGCCGGTGCAGCAGGTGGCTGCGGTCGAGGTCGAGCGGTTTGCGCAGGTCGAGGTCGATCTCGCGGTCGAGCGCCTCGGGTTTGAGCCTGAGCCGTCGCTGCTGTTCGCGCAGGTCCCGCTGGAGCGGCACCATCGGCGTGCCGTCGGTGACGTGGCCGAGCCGGTCGCCGACGACCATGCGCCGCTGGATCAGCTCGACGGCCAGGTCGTCGCCCTCGCACAGCACGGCCCTGGCCGCCTCGGTGACCTCGCCGAGCCCGGCCAGGGGCCTGCCGCGCAGGGCGGCGAGGCTGTGCGCGAGGCGTACGGACTCGATGACGTGCGCGGACGACACGGCCAGCCCCTCGTCGCGCAGCACCGCGGCGGCCTCGGCGAGCCACCGCTCCACGGGCCGGTCCGGCGTGCCGAACAGGTGGTGGTACCAGCCGGGCGAGGTGATCCCCGCGCCGTAACCGCTCCAGGACGCCAGCCGCCCGTACGTCCACGGCACCCACGTCAGCTCGGCCTTGACCTTGGGCAGCCCTTTCAGGGTCGCGTTGTCCTGCGCGACGGTCGGCAGCCTGCCCGTCAGCGCCGGGACGTGCCAGGCGCCGCAGATCACCGCGATCCGGCCGTAGCCCTGCTTGACGGCCGCGCGGAGGGTCTTGCGCATGTACGCCTCGCGCCTGGCCTCCCGCGCGTCCGGCTCGTAGCCCTCACGTACGGCGGCCATGGCCTCGGCGATCACCTCGAAGAAGGGGGTCTGGTGGGGTGGGCTGGGCAGGGTGTCGCCCCGGTGTTCTACGACGTCCTCCCACCAGCGTTCCGGGTCGTCGTATCCGGCGGCCGCGGCGAGGCTCCCGATGGGGTCGGCCCGCATGCCGTCTTCGTGCTCTTCGTCCGCCTCCGTCGCCAGCGAATGGGCCGCGGGGAGGTCGCAGAAGCTCACCGGGATGCCGGCGGAGGTGCCGTACAGGATGGCCTGCCACTCGGGCGAGAAGGCGGCGAACGGCCAGAACGCGGCCCGCGCGGGGGCTCCGGGCACGTGGGCCAGGAGCGCGACGGGCGGCTCCAGCTCGGGCGCGAGCGCCACGAGGGCGTCGGCCTCGGGCGGTCCCTCGATGAGGATGGCGTGGGGGCGCAGGCGTTCGAGCTCCCGCCGCACGGCCCGCGCCGAGCCCGGCCCGTGATGCCGCACTCCCAGCACGGAGACGTCGGCCCCACTGACCGAAGTCCCGGTCGTGAAGGTCGTGGGGTCAGAGGTCGGGGTGGTGCTCATATGACCTCGCGGCAGGCGCGGTAGAAGTCGCGCCAGTCGGGGCGCTCGCGGACCACCGTCTCCAGGTATTCGCGCCACACCACCCGGTCCGACACCGGCTCCTGCACCACCGCCCCCACGATCCCGGCGGCCACGTCGGAGGGGCGCAGCACCCCGTCGCCGAAGTGGGCCGCGAGGGCGATGCCGTTGGTGAGCACCGAGATGGCCTCGGCCGTGGACAGGGTCCCGCTGGGCGACTTGACCTTGGTGCGCCCGTCCTCGGTGACGCCCATGCGCAGCTCGCGGAAGACCGTCACCACCCGCCGGATCTCCGTCAGTCCGGTCGTCGTCTCGGGCAGCTGCAGCGCGTGCCCGAGCTGGGTGACGCGGCGCGAGACGATGTCCACCTCCTCCTCGGCCGTGGCCGGGACCGGCAGCACGACCGTGTTGAAGCGGCGGCGCAGCGCGCTGGACAGCTCGTTGACGCCCCGGTCGCGGTCGTTGGCCGTGGCGATGACGTTGAAGCCGCGTTCGGCCTGGACCTCGTGGTTGAGCTCGGGGATCGGCAGCGTCTTCTCGGACAGGACGGTGATCAGGGCGTCCTGTACGTCGGACGGCATGCGAGTGAGCTCCTCCACCCGCGCGACCCGGCCCTCGGCCATGGCGCGCATCACGGGCGACGGGGTCAGCGCCTCGATCGAGGGGCCCTCGGCCAGCAGTCTCGCGTAGTTCCAGCCGTACCGGACGGCCTCCTCGGCGGTGCCCGCGGTGCCCTGCACGAGCAGCGTGGAGTCGCCGCTGATGGCCGCGGCCAGGTGCTCGGACAGCCAGGTCTTCGCCGTGCCGGGCACGCCGAGCAGCAGCAGCGCGCGGTCGGTGGCCAGCGTGGCGACGGCGACCTCGACGATGCGGCGCGCGCCCACGTATTTGGGGGTGATGCGGTCGCCGTCGCCCAGGATGTACGTGGTCACGGCCCACGGCGACAGCTTCCAGCCGGGCGGCCTGGGCCGGTCGTCGTCCTTGGCCAGGACGGCCAGCTCCTCGGCGTACTGGTCTTCCGCGTGCGGACGCAGAACGGTCATGGGCAAAGCTCCTTGTACATGTCGGCACGGAAACGCAGCAGGGCGGCCACCTGCTGGATGGACTCCACGGGCGAGTAGCTCAGGACCAGGGGGAACAGGGCCGGGTCGATGCGCTCACCCGCCATCTTGACCAGCTCCCCGAGGTTCCAGGGCTGTGTGGTGGCCACCTTCACGATCTTGCGGAGGACGGCCGTGGCCAGGCCCTCGCGCCAGTGGGACGACACTCCGCCCAACACCATGATCAACTGGCTGTCCAGGTCATGCTTTTTCACGAAATCGGCGGCGAGTTCCTGCTGCTCGTCGGGCGGCAGAGAATCCAGCAGGTCCGCGATCGGGTCCCACCCGAACATCGCCCGCGCCCACCCGGGATCCTTCTGCAGGATCGCGGCACGTACCCAGGCCGCCTTCACCTCGGCGTCCCAGTCGGGGATCCTCATCGTGAGCAGCCGCGCGGGCGGGTGGCCCCAGACCCCCAGCGGGGCGCGGGCGAGGAGCTGCTGCAGCCACCAGGCCCGCTCGCCGATGCCTCTCGGCGGTTTGGGGCGCACACCGTCGCGCTCCATCGCCTTGTCGCAGACCTCGGGGGCTTCGACGGCGATGACGTTGCCCTTGATGGCCACGCAGGCGCGCGCCCGTTCGGCCATGCGCTGGGACAGGCGCGAGCCGGGGAGGCGGGTGAGGAGGTTGGCGGCGACCTGGCGCACCTCTCGGCGGCGGTCGTCGAGCGCGCTCTCCAGGAACGGCTCGTCCTCCATGCTCAGCCCGTCGGCCAGCACCTCCGCGAACTCGGCCCGGTCGTCGGGCGTCTCCCGCTCCCATGTGCTCTCCAGCAGCCGCCTGGCCCGGCCGGGATCGGCCTTCCTGAGGGCACGCAGGTGCTCACGCCGATCCGCGGCGCCGCCCAGCTCCCACGTCTCCCCTGTCGGCTCCTCGAGCAGGTAGTCCCAGGCGGGATTGACCCCGGCCAGCCACCGCCCCCGCTGCCCGGCCAGCACCCCGAGATGCACCCGGATCGAGCGGTCCCGCCGCCCTCTGTCCAGGAGTTCGGGCAGCACGTAAGGCGGCACCCTCCTGCCGGTGCCGGCGGCCGCGGCCAGCCATTCGGGGAGCAGCCTCTCGTGCTCGCCACCCATGATCCGCGCCAGCCGCTCGGCCGCCCGACGTCCCACGGCCGCCCGCTCCTCATCGGGCGCGGGGTCTTGCCGCTCGGGCTCCCCGATCCTGCGCCCGGCCCTGCGCCGCGCCACTTCGACGGCCGCGGCCTCGAGCAGATCTCCGTGGTACGGCCTGCGATCGGTGCCCACGAGCGCCGTGGACGCCAGCTCCTCCCAGGCGGTCACAGGATCACCGCCGTTCCTTCGTCGTCCCAGGTGGTCAGGGGCCGCAACCCTCGGGGTGTCCACTCCACCGCCACGGTGAGCGGGCGGCCCCCGGAGACGGCGATCAGCCGCCACGGATCGCGCGCCACGGGGTGCAGCGGGAGACCGCCGAGTGAGGCCCGCCCGGGTACCACCCCGGCCAGCACGAGCGGCCACGACTCGGTCCACGGATCCTCGGCCAGCACCCTGGCCACCTCGTCGAGCGCCCCATCCGGCGACACGCCGGGCGGCACCCCCTTGGAGCCACCATCGTCGGCCGGACCCACCCCCGGCGGCGTCGCCTTGGAGCCACCGTCGTCGGCCGGACGCGCTCTCCCGGAGACGTCGTTCTCGCCCGAGTCGTAGCGGGCGGCGACGAGCGCTCTCAGCGGGGCGGCGCCCGGGTAGAAACCGAGGTCGGCATCGATCGTTGTCCCCGTGACCAGGGAGGCGTCGAGCGGCTGCCCCTGCGGCGCGAACGAGAGCACCAGCGCCGCCCGTCCGGTGTGGCGCCCTCGCAGCCACACCCGCCGGGCGGTCAGCCGGTCCTGCACTTCGTCGCGCCTGCCCAGCACGTCCCACCGATCGCGCACGCCGGGCCCGGCCAGCACCTCGTCCCGGCCGACCGGGAACCCGACCCGGCTCAGCACGGTCTCGGCCAGCGGCGCGGGCAGCTCCGACCGCCGCCGGTAGGCGATGGCGAGCAACCGGATCAGCGCGTACTCCTCGAGCAGCCGCCCCGGCCAGTCGTCGTCCGCCCGGACCCGGCCCAGCCTGGACACGATCCCCGCCACGCCGGGCGCCTGGGCGTCGATGAGCCGCTTGGCCAGCCCTTCCCACTCGTGCTCGGCGGCCCCCGCCAGCCCTTGCCGCACCTGGTCATCGAGCCACCGCTCCAGCTCGGTCAGCCCGGCGGCGACGCGGCCATGCCGTACGGACTCGGGGCGCCTCTCGGACGCCGCCGCGACCTCCCCAGCGGCCCGCGACCGCCCACCCTCAGAGACCCCGCCCTCAGAAGCCGCGCCGCTCCCCCCGCCATCCGACGTGTCGCTCTCCGCCGCCTTCCTGGCGCGGGCAACCTCGATCTTGGCCGCCGCCTTGGCGGCCCGCTCGGCCCGCCCCTCGACCCACTCGGTCACCCACTGCGGAGCGTCCTCCGTAACGGGCAGCCCGTCAGCGGACCACATGAGCAGCAGCCCGAGCGCGTGCTTGCACGGGAACTTCCTGCTCGGGCAACTGCACCGGTACGCGGGCTCGTTCAGGTCGACGCAGGCAAGGTAGGGCCTGGCCCCGCTCCCCTTGCACTCGCCGTACACGATCGTGCCTGTCGCGCCGCGCAACGACCATTTCCCGGGCGTCGCCACCCCTTGAGCCGCCTTCTGGGACGACGCGTCGGGGGCAAGGGCGAGGACCTGATCACGGCTCCACCGTTCGATCACCTGCCGCAGACTAGCCACCTCGACCGACATTTCGCGTTAAGTTCGCGAGCTGCCCGGAGACCCGGCATGCGTCACCCGCCTTGTCCTGATTTATTGGCATAAACTCTGCCAAGTGGAGCTGCGCACGTACCCCGACGGCCCGTCCATGGAGGTGCCCGACGAGGCAGCCGCCCTCGCCACCTCGCTCGACGGGCAGCTCGTCCTGGACGGCAACCGCTTCCTGCGCAGGGACGTCACGGGCGCCCCGGTCGGGTTCGTCGCGCGTCCGCCCATCGCCGAGGCCCTCGACCTGCTCCCCCACCCCGAAGGCGGCTGGTTCAGGGAGACGTGGAAGACGGCCGTGACGTTCCGGCCGGACGGATACCCGGGGCCGCGGGCCAGCGCCACCGGCATCTACTTCCTGCTGGACCCGGGCGAGGCGTCGGTGCCGCACCTGGTGCGGTCGGACGAGGTCTGGCTGTGGCACCGCGGCGGCCCGCTGAGCCTGACGATCGGCGACACCACGATCACCCTGGGACCGCGGGTGGAGGACGGCGAGGTCCCCCAGGCGGTCGTGCCCGGCGGCGTGTGGCAGTCGGCCCGCCCGGCCTCCGACGAGCCGGTGCTGGTGAGCTGCATCGTGTCACCGGGCTTCGACTTCGCCGACTTCACCGCCTAGCGCCATACAGGAGGTGTGCCGGGCATCGAGTCGGCGCCTGCGGAGGGACGGCCGGCCCGGCTGCTGCCGCGCGCATCCTGGGGCAGACCGGGCAGAACGGCTGAGGTAACGTCGGCCTCGCTCCCCTGCACGATCAAGCCGCTCGATCCAAGGAGAGACGTATGGTCCACAAAGCCGTCATCCCCGTGGCCGGACTCGGCACCCGGCTGCTGCCGCTGACCAGGGCGCTGCCCAAGGAGATGCTGCCGATCGGCGACAAGCCCGTCATCGAGCACACCATCCGCGAGCTCGTGGATTCCGGCATCGACGAGATCACCATCGTCACCTCGCCCCGCAAGGACCTCATCCAGCGGCACTTCGCTCCCGACGCCGACCTCGAGCTGCAGCTCCGCGCCGCGGGCAAGGACGACCTGGCCGACGCGGTCGCGGAGCTGTCGTCGCTGGCCCACATCACGTACCTGTACCAGAACGGCCCGTACGGCAACGGCACCCCCGTGCTGAACGCCGCCCGCGTCATCGGCGACGAGCCGTTCATGGTGCTGTGGGCGGACGACGTGTTCGTGGCGGAGGTGCCCAGGGCCAAGCAGCTCAAGGCCGCGTACGAGGCCACCGGGGCGCCCGTGCTGGCCCTGATGCCGATGGCCGTCGAGGACGCCTCGCGGTACGGCGTGCCGATCGTCAAGGAGGACCTCGGCGACGGCCGCCTGCTGATCTCCGGGCTGGTCGAGAAGCCGTCCCCCGAGGAGGCGCCCTCGCGCTACGCCGCCATCGGCGGGTACGTCGTCACCCCCGGTGTCGTCGAAGAGCTCCAGGAGCAGACGCGCAGGTGGCACGAGAACCCGCAGGGCGAGATCTACCTCACCGACGCCCTGAACCGGCACGCCGCCGGCCACCCGGTGTACGGGCAGGTCATCGACGGCACCTGGTGGGACACGGGCTCGCCGCTCAACTACCTCAGGGCGCAGTTCGCCGCCGCGCTCGCGCACCCGGAGTACGGGCCCGAGCTGCGCAGGCTCGCGCAGGAGAGCGACGGCGCGGCGGCACCCTGAGCGCGCCTTGGGTTTTTTTCCGGCGAGATGATTGTCTGTCCGGAGAAACTACGAGGAGGGCACCGGTGAGCCGTCAGATCGTTTCCATAGTGGGTGGCAAGGAGGCGGGCACCACCGCCACGTACGCGTCCACCAACCCCTCGCGCACCAGCGAGGTCGTGGCCCACGTCGGCCTGGCGGACGCCGGCACGTTCGCCGCCGCCTGCCGTGCCGCCAAGGAGGCCCAGCGCGAGTGGGCCAAGGTGCCTGCCCCGGTGCGCGGGCGGGTGATCGCCTCCATCGGGCGGCTGGTCGAGGCCAACGCCGAGCGGCTGGCCCGCCTGGTGACCGAGGAGATCGGCAAGCCGTACGCCGAGGCCCTGGGCGAGGTGCGGGAGATCGTCGACACGTGCGACTTCTTCCTCGGCGAGGGCCGCCGGCTGTACGGGCAGACGGTCCCGTCGGAGATGCCGGACAAGAACCTGTTCACGTTCCGGAACCCCGTCGGTGTCGCGGCGGTCGTCACCGCGGGCAATTTCCCGGTCGCCGTGCCCTCGTGGTACCTGGTCCCGGCGCTGCTCTGCGGCAACGCCGTCGTCTGGAAGCCCGCCGAGTACGCCGCCGCCTCCGCGCACGCCATGTTCCAGCTCTTCGTGGCCGCCGGGCTGCCCGACGGTGTGCTGAACCTCGTCTTCGCCGACGGCGCCGAGACGTTCGAGGGACTGGAGCAGGCCCTCGGGGAGGGGAGCGTGCAGAAGGTCGGGTTCACCGGCTCCAGCGAGGTGGGCAGGAAGATCGGCGAGCTGACCGGGCGGCACCTGCAGTCGGCCTGCCTGGAGCTGGGCGGCAAGAACCCGATGGTGATCATGCCGGACGCCGACCTCGACCTGGCCGTCGAGGGCGCGCTGTTCTCGGGCTTCGGCACGGCCGGCCAGCGCTGCACGAGCCTGGGCACGGTGATCGTGCATGAGAGCGTGCACGACGAGTTCGTGGAGCGGTACGCGCGGGCCGTACGCGAGTCGACGATCGGCCACCCTGACGGGGACGTGCTGGCGGGCCCGCTGCTCGACCAGAAGTTCGCCGACCGGTACGAGGAGTTCCTGACCTGGATCCAACCCCACCACAAGGTCGTGTCCGGAAATGTCGGGCGGATCACGAAGGACAACCCGCACCGCGACTTCGACGGCGAGCAGGGCCTCTACTACCACCCGGTCGTCGTGGACGGCGTCCAGCCCACCGACCAGCTGTTCCTGGAGGAGACGTTCGGCCCGATCGTCGGCGTGACCACGTTCAGGACCCTGGACGAGGCCATCGAGCTGGCCAACCTGCCCGGCTACGGCCTGTCGAGCTCCATCTACACCAGTGACCCGCAGCACGCCTTCCGCTTCCGCGAGGGCATCTCGGCCGGCATGGTCAGCGTCAACAACTCCACCTCGGGCGCCGAGGCCCACCTCCCGTTCGGCGGCAACGGCAAGTCGGGCAACGGCAGCCGCCAGTCGGGCATGTGGGTGCTCGACCAGTTCACCCGCTGGCAGGCGATGAACTGGGACCATTCGGGCCGCCTGCAGAAGGCCCAGATGGATGTCGCGGAAATCGAGCCCGACCTGAACTTCCGCCTGCCATAATCGTCTCGTCTCGATGCAAGAACGGGCCCCTCGGCGACGAGGGGCCCGTTCTTTTCTCTGCGAGCGAGGATCAGACCTGGCCGGCC
Organism: Nonomuraea helvata; assembly: GCF_039535785.1. Lineage (NCBI taxonomy): Bacteria > Bacillati > Actinomycetota > Actinomycetes > Streptosporangiales > Streptosporangiaceae > Nonomuraea > Nonomuraea helvata. The sequence continues at coordinate 44 of NZ_BAAAXV010000003.1, read as the reverse complement.
TTCTCCAGGGCCGAGCAGCAGGTGTTCACCATCAGGCGGGTGAC